>JASHRL010000355.1 GCA_030037355.1 Candidatus Acidiferrales bacterium
TAGATTCGAAACAAACCTATTGCTAACATGCAGTTAAATCAGGACTAAATCAGTCCAATTTGACCGGTTTGTCTCGGACAGCGAACGGTAATTTGACGTGGTTGAGTGGTTACGTTTCGGCGTTGAATTGTGATTTCTATTACTACCGCCAAATCCTATTTTCTCAGTCGCGGGCGGAGTTTCAAGGCTTCCACTTCTCGAGAAAATTCTCGACATCCTTTGGGGCAATTTTCGTGGTGTTCTCGAAATCGCCTTGCTTCTGGGAGACGAGCAGATTTCCATTCGCATCGAGCACGGCAAGGCTCGGCACGCCTTTTTTCAGCGGGATCTGATATTTGTCGGCGAGGTCCAGATTCTCGTCGTACTGGCCGATATTGATGTGCACGACGACGTAATTCGGATCGAGGATTCGCTCAATCGCCGGATAATGGAACGCGGCATCGAGGACGTGGCAGTCGTAGCACCAATTGCCGCCGAAATCGAGGAGGACGCGCTTGTGCTCGCGTTTGGCGACAGCCAGTGCGAGACCGATGTCCGTGCGCGCCTCGGTTGGATCGGGATAGAGACCCGGCTTCCCCTCCGTCGGCTGCGGCATCGTGGCGAGGTCCGACCGCTGCGTCGCGACGATCACGGGCTTGCCGTTTTCGTCCATCCAATACTGGGCGATGGTCGCAAAGCGCTTGGTGGTTACGTCGTTGAGTTGCAGAGTCGCTTCCAGAGTAAAGAAAACGCTTTGTATGCCCGGCTGTGGCGACTGCACGCGCAGAATTTTCGTGTCCAGACGTTCGAGGCCAGCGGATTTGACGCTCGCCCAAAATTGCGGCTCGGCCGCCGGGTCGGGATTATCGCCCTTACGTGTCCTGAGTGTCGCCGGCGGATTTGTGCTGTAGAGAGCTTGCAGGGCCACCGCGTCGCCGGAGAGGACGGCGGCTTTCCAAGTTTGCAGCGGAGCAAAAGTTTCGGGCGATGAAGGATCTTGCGTGCGCGATGCGGGCAAGGCACTGGCAGCGCAGAAGATCGCCGCAGCCATCGCGGCTATCGCGCCCATCTTCGCTATTTGTCCCATCGCTATTTGTCTCATCGTCATCTGTGTGCTCCGTGCGCCATCCGCATCCAGGGCTACTGCCTTTGCAACTTAAATTATACGTTTCCTATTGACGCCCAGCGGATATAGAATCTCGCTGACCCATAAAGGATGCGCTGTCGCAATGGTTCGATTCATGAAAACGCCGCTTGACGGCTCGCCGGCTTCGTCGTCTCCCTCGTCTTTCCTGGGGAGGCTCGAACTCGGCGTCATGGAAATTCTGTGGCGGCACGGCGAATCGAGCGTGCGCGACGTGGTGCAGAAAATTGCGCGCCCCCTTGCCTATACGACGATCATGACCACGCTGGATCGCCTCTACAAGAAAAACTTTCTGGAACGACGAAAATCGGAGCGCGCTTTCCTCTATTCTCCGCGGCTTTCGCGTGCGGACTGGGAGCGCAAGCGCGCGGACGATCTGATCGCTGGATTTTTCGGCGGGCCGCAGCCTTCGCGCGACCTTTTGATTTCGTGCCTTGTGGACGCTGTGGGGCAGCACGATGGGGCCTTGCTCGACGAACTCGAAAAGAAAATCCGCGCCCGGCGCAAAGAGCTTTTCCGAAGGGGGCCTGCGTGATTCTTCCCTACACCGTTCGGCTCCTGTGCATCTGCTTCGCCACTTTCTTTTTGGTTCACGCAGCGCTGAGCCTTGTCATCTGGGCTTGCTCGTCAGCTGCAATCCGCTTCGGCGAGGCTTTGCGACCGCGGCTCGCGGCGCGGATTCTGCTATTTCTGCGGTTGTCGCCGTTTGTTTTGGCGATTTTCGTGGTGACCGCGCTCTGCATTCCGAGTTACCTGTGGTTGGAGCCCGATGCCACGTTCGAGCAGGTCGGCATCTTGTGCGTGCTGGCGGCGATTTTGGGCATGGCGATTTGGATTGCGTCGATTGTTCGCGTGGCGCGCGCATGGTCGTTGTCTCTTCGTTACCGGCGGCAGTGGGAGTGCGAATCGAACCAAACGCGCATTGCCGGACATGACTCGGCCGTTTTCGTCACGCCGGGCGGCGCTCCGCTGGTCGCCCTTGCTGGCATCGTTCGCCCGCGCATCATCGTTTCGCAACGAGTTCTCGGAGCGTTGCGCCCGGAAGAACTCGACGCCGCACTTCGCCACGAACGCGCGCATGACATTTCGCACGATAATCTGAAGCGCCTGCTTGTGCTGCTGGCCCCCGGCGTACTTCCGTTCGTGCGCGGTTTCGCTTCTCTTGACCGCGCGTGGGCGAGATTCACGGAATGGGCGGCGGACGATCACGCCACTGCCGGCGAGTCTCATCGCTCGCTTTCTCTCGCCGCGGCGCTGGTGCACATTGCTCAGATGGGCGCGGCTCCCGGATTTTCGCCGCTCGCCAGTTCCCTGTTTACGAGCGGCACGGATCTGCGCGAGCGCGTCGACCGGCTACTTGGGGTCGAGCGCGCCATTCCTGTGATTCCCCGGCGGACGCGGATTTTCTTCATCGGCTCGGTTCTCGTCGCGGCGATTTTCCTGGCCGTCGCCTTGTCGCGGCCCGAAACTTTCTATTTCGTTCATGGCCTGCTTGAACAGCTGATCCACTAGGTTTCGGCGTTCCGGCGCTCTTCCTGCAACGCGAACCGGTTTATCTCCGAGCCCCAACTACGACCAATGGTAGTAGTTTGATCGTTTAGGTAAGTTTCTCCGCATAACCGCCGCAGCATCAATCTTGAAATCTTCACACTTCGGGCGGATGCGATCGAATCGACTTGGGGGAAAACATGAAAAGATGGCGGATTGCGATTTTCTTTTTTGCACTTTTTCTGCTCTCGCCTCTCAGTCGCGGGCAGAACTCAACTGCCAGTTTGCGCGGTGTGGTGCAAGACCAAAGCGGCGGGCGTGTGACGGGCGCTCGCGTCGTCGTCCAGTTGACAGGGTCCTCGATCACCCGTGAGGCAACGGCAAATAGCCGCGGAGAATTTCGCATCGATAGCCTCCTGCCCGGCTCCTACCACCTGAGCGTTACAGCGAAAGGTTTCGAGGAAGCCACATCCGATGTCAATGCCGCAGTCAGTGAGGCGCGCGATGTCACGATTACGCTCAAAATCGCAAGCACAACGCAGACCGTAAATGTGGTGGGGAATCCCTCGTCGATTACGATAGAAACCATTGACGCGTCGGATGCTGTACGCGGGGGCGTAGTTGGCAGCCAGGACCTCGAATCCCTGCCTCTTCCGGCGCGCAGCTTCGCCAACATCGCTTATCTCGTGCCTGGGACTGAGCCTGTCGAACCTTCCGATCCTACCAAAGCACGCATTACTGCTGTGTCCACAGGCGGAAGCTCCGGCTTGAACAACGAACTGTCGGTTGACGGCGCCGACAACTCCGACGACTATATCGGCGGCTTCCTACAAAATTTCTCGCCCGACGGTGTTCAGGAATTCGCGGTACGCACCTCGAACGAAGAGGCAGATACCGGATGGACAACCGCCGGGTCTGTTGTGATCACGACCAAGCACGGCACCAATGATTGGCACGGAGACGCGGCCGTGTTTGATCGGCAGGCGGCGCTAAACGCGCGCTTCCCGATTGAGAATCCGGCGCAAACATGCACGAACGGCGTCTGCGTAAACAATCCCAAGCAGCCGTTCTCACGCCAGAACTATGTCGGTACGCTCGGCGGGCCCATCAAGAAGGGCAAGGTGTGGTTCTTCGCCTCATTCGAGGCTGTGCACGAGGATGCAAGCATTAACTACAGCCCGGCAAGCCTGACGCAATTCAACGCACTCGCGCAATTGGCGCAAATGGGGTTGATCAGCGGCGTTCCTTCGATCAACGTCCCCTCCTCTGTTCCGATTCCCTTCCGCGACTACCTCGGTTCAATACGCCTTGACTGGGCACAATCGCCAAAGTCGAATTGGTTCCTGCGCACGTCGGAAGACAACTACGTCACGAATAACAACCTGGTGGAGCAGGGAACATTACCCTCAACGGGTCTGCTGACGCACAACAACTACTGGAATGCGGCGCTCAGCAACACCTATACTTTTAATTCAAACACGGTGGGCACTTTGGTCATCGGCGCCAGCTTATTGCATCTCACGCAGGCTCGGGATTCAAATCTGGGTTTCGCGCTGGCGTTCCCCTTCAGTTCTACGGCGCTTACCATTTCCGGTTTCGAAACCTTTGGTGACAATCAATTCGCTACTCCTATTACTCTTTTCCCCGACCTGCGTAATCAAGAGAAATACCAGTTCCGTTACGACCTGAGTCACATTAAGGGTACCCATTCGCTCAAGTTCGGAGTCGACTTCATTCACGAGCCGGTGCTCAGCGGTGCATTCGCGTCAACGGCCGAGCAGCTCACTCAATATCCGTCAAACCCTGATTGCTACATCAATCCGCCCGGACCCGATTGCGGCGGAATCACGGCTGCCTTGCCGTTTTATTACACGCCACCAAGTGCGATGTGTAATCCAGAACCTTCACAGGGCAGCGGCATTAACTGCGAATTTACTCCTGCTGGCGACGGCGGTTTTACGCAGGATGTTCAGCGTCTAGCGCTCTACGCCGAGGACTCCTGGCAAGTGACGAACAGGCTCACGGTCAACTACGGGTTGCGGTGGCAGTCAACGTGGGGGCTCTTCCTTGGGTCGGGGCGAAGCGAAGCTGACAATGCCGCGTACGTCACGATGCAGGCGTTACAGATTCCCGTTGTGGGCAGCCTGCCGAACGATGACCACGCGCAGATCGCGCCGCGTCTCGGGCTTGCTTACTCTCTCGGCGGGAGCGGGACAACGGTAATTCATGCCGGCATTGGCATGTACTATGACGATCTGGCGCAGAACGGATGGGCGACTGCATTTCAGGCTGTCAACGACTCAAACTACACGACGGGATCGTGCAGCCTTAGCGGAGGGCCAGGAACCTATGCGCTTACCGGACCCGGATGCCTGACCGGCGGCAGCGGAGCTACGGGAAATGTGCTGGGGTCCGCCTACAAGACGCCCTACGCTATCCATGTTACGGGCGGCGTAGAGCACGCTTTCAACGCGCAATGGCTGATGAGCGCCGATTATGTATACGAGGACGGCGTCCATGGATATCGCGCGTTCCCCTATACCAGCGGCACCAACTTACTCACACCGCTCATTCCTGCGACAGATCCAAACTACGCCGCGGACCAGGCGAACGTTGTGCCGAATGTCAACGTGTTCGAATCTGACAACCGTTCGAAATACAACGCGATGGTGCTGCATCTCGCGGGCAACATGAAGCGCTTCAATCTGATTGCGAACTATACTCTTTCCAGGGCGAATACATGGGGTTGCCTGTTGGGCGAATTGTTTGACTATGTGGACGGTGTCTGCCAACTACCAAACGGCCAGTTGGATGCCTTCGGCCCCGGAGACTACGGACCATCCGGTGAAAACGTTACAGACCGTTTTGTTCTGGCCGGCACGCTGAACCTTCCCGGTGGATTTCAGTTGAGCAGCATCAATCAGTTTGAGAGCGCCCGCCCAATCACGATCACGAACGCAGACAACACCGGACGGATCTACGTAAATGGAGTGTACACAAGCCTCGATGAATTCCGCGGCAGGCCTTATATCCAGTCAGACCTGCGCGTCACGCGTCCGTTCAAAATCAATGAGCGGTTTACCGCGACGCCATTCATTGAATTTTTCAACCTCTTCAATCGCAACAATCCGGGGGCGAACTACGCGGTCAACGTCGTCCAGCTTCCTGTTCCGGCGGCGCAGATGGCGCCAAACCCCATCACAGGCATCACGAATGTCACC
Source organism: Candidatus Acidiferrales bacterium (assembly GCA_030037355.1). GTDB lineage: Bacteria > Acidobacteriota > Terriglobia > Acidiferrales > UBA7541 > DAHUXN01. The sequence continues at coordinate 5,833 of JASHRL010000355.1, forward strand.
AGCATTTGCACGAATCCAAGCTGCAGTCAAACCGCGCCCATTACCAGCCTAAGCCAGCTTGAGATACCCGAGGGCGCGCTGGGCGATTTCTTCGGTCCGGGCACTACTGTGGGAATTCCGTTTGCGGCGCAAATCGGCGCGCGGCTGACGTTTTAAGAAGACGCCCGTATCCAGAGATAGGCACACCACTCCACAAAGAGCCCCATGGCCGGCAGCCGGCATGGGGCATCCACAGCATCTATCATTCTTTTTTCGCACGCCACTGAGCGGCACAAGAACCAATCCATGGAGGAGATGGGCGGCTCGACGCTTGGGCAGGTTTGCGATGGAAACAAGCACGATGAATGACGAAGCAAGGAATTGCGCGAGCGCTAGAATCTGCGGAGGCGAGGTTGCGCTGAATCCAGCGGCGGCAACCAGACTGAGGAGAGAACCATCGGAGCAATTAGTCGTGGTGCGCATGCAGGAAACAAGTGAACACTACAGAGGCAACTATAAACAAGCGCGGTACCTCTCAATAGCGAGCGCCGCACACTGACACGAACAGCCCAGCAATTGAATGAACTACGCAAGCTATGGGAGAGGTGATTTCGTGAGACGAATACGGATTGTGAGCGGGACATTGATTGGCGCGATGATTGCGATGCTGGCCATTCCTTTTCCGGCAAAGGCTTCGCTGGGAGGAAACGCCGTTTCCGTGGTCGCAGATCAGGCGTACATGCAAGGAAAGCTGAGCAAGGCAGCGAAGGACGCGTACACAGTGCAGGAGATTCAGGCGCCGACTGGCGTGGTGGTGCGGGAATATGTTTCGCAGAGCGGAACGGTCTTCGCCGTCGCGTGGCAAGGGCCGACGCAGCCGGATCTGCGGCAGGTGCTGGGCAGCTATTTCACGACGTTCACGCAGGCGTTGCAGGCGCAAAGAGCGACACGCCCCGCGCGCGGACCGCTGGTGATTCAGCAGCCGGGGCTCGTGGTGGAAATGGGAGGACATATGCGGTGGGTTGTTGGGCGGGCGTACATTCCCGGGATGATGCCGGCGGGAGTTCAAGCGGGGGAAATCCGATGATTAGGAAGACGACACGAGGAATTTGCGTTTGGGCGCTTTCGGGAATGTTGGTGATATCGGTGGCAGCAGGATGCAGCAACGCAGGCTCTTCCTCTTCGACGACAAGCACCCCTCCCCCGACAGGGAATAATGTGGCGGCGATCACCGTTAATGGCGGGCCAGCCACAGGAGACGGGATCCCCTACCCCAATGGGGCATTTACGAGCGTTACGATCTGTGTGCCAGGAAGCACAACGAATTGCCAAACGATCGATGGAATTCTAGTTGATACTGGATCCTTCGGACTAAGAATCCAATCTTCGGCGTTGACGCTTTCCCTGCCACAGCAAGTTGACGCGAACAACAATCCCATGGTCGAGTGCGGAGAATTTGGCTCGGGTTTCACCTGGGGGCCTGTGCAGACAACGGATCTGACGATTTCGGGCGAAACAGCAAGCTCCCTTCCAATTCAAGTGGTTGGCTCGCCTAATTATCCGGACACGGACGCAAACGGAGCGGCGACTTGTTCAAACGGTGAGGCCGGCACGGTTTACGATCTGAACAGCGTGGAGAACATGGGCGCGAATGGGATATTAGGCGTGGGATTGCTCGCGCAGGACTGCGGCTCGGCTTGTACTCTTTCCGGGCCGTCCAACCCAGACCTCTACTACTCCTGCTCCACGGCGGCGACTTGCACAGCGACGACCGAGGCGCTGACTTCGCAAGTCGTCAATCCGGTCGCACTGTTTGCGACAGACAACAACGGAGTGATCGTGGAGCTGCCGGCGGTCGCCGCGGCTACGGCTACGACGAGCGTCAATGGATACCTGATCTTTGGCATCGGCACGGAAACTAACAACGGATTGGGAACCGCTACTGTGTATGGAGTGGATCCGAACACAGGCAATTTCACAACCGTATACAACAATGTTTCCTATGACGATGCGAGCTTCATTGATCTCGGTTCGGAGGTCATTTTCTTCTTAGACCCCACGACGACGGGAATGCTAACATGCCAGAACATTTCGAGTTTATATTGTCCGACGAGCAACACAACTTTTTCAGTGACAAATGAAGGAACGAATGGGAATTCCGGCACAATAAGCTTCGTTGTTGGAAATGGTGAATCGTTGACAAGTAATTCGTCGTACAATGCGATTAACGGTTTGGCCGGGCCATTGTCAGGCGCTTTCGACTGGGGATTGCCATTTTTCTTTGGACGAAATGTATACACGGCGATCGACTGCCAGAATCCGCCGAACAACTGCCAGACTACGCCCGCAGGCACTGGCCCGTATTGGGCGTATTGAAGACTGCGGCAGCGGGAGGCGGAACATCTTTGTGAAGATGATTCGCCTCGTCAGCAGTGGGTCAGTTTGAATTTTGACTGCTCATGTCATGTTCAAGAAAATTCAAACTGATCCACGATTGATTCGCTTCCGGAGTTGCCGAGGCGCACAGTTGCGATTGGTATCCGCCACCCTTTCTCTTTCCTGGCTTTTCCGTTCAAACAGCGCAATCTAACGACAAAATCAGAAATGAAATGCGTTGCTCACGCGCGCATTTTCCTGCGATCAATGGATAGAGAAAAACGCAGGAAAGGCAATGACAGTGTGCAGAGGAAAAGATATTCTGAGGCGTGCACCTGGGTGAGGGGGTTTTCCTTTTCTTTGCAGCGCTGGCGGCGGGCGCGCTGAATTCGGTAGCAGGCGGAGGGAGCTTCATTTCGTTTCCGTCGCTGCTGTTTGCGCGCATCGCACCGATCTCCGCGAACGCCACGAACACGATGGCGCTGTGGCCGGGGACGATCGCGAGCACAGTTGCCTATCGCGACGCGCTGAAAGATCCGCAAGCACGCAAGCTGCTGCCACCACTTCTCATGATGGGAGTCGCGGGCGGAGCGGCCGGCGCATACATCCTGCTGCGCACACCGCAACACATCTTCATGAAACTGGTGCCCTGGCTGCTGCTGGGGGCGACGCTGCTGTTTGCGTCGAGCGGACGCATCACGGCGTGGGTTCGCCGGCAGAGCGGGCATGCGCACGGAAGGCGAATGCTTTTCACCGGCGGGCTGGCGCTGGAACTGCTGATTACGGTGTATATCGGATACTTCGGCGCGGGCGCAGGAATCTTGACGCTGGGCATGCTGGCGCTGCTCGGCATCGAGGATATTCACGCGATGAATGGGACGAAAACGCTGCTGGTGAGCGTGGTTAATGGCGTGGCACTAATTCTGTTCGTGAGCGCGAAGGTGATCGTTTGGCCGGAGGCGATCGTGATGCTCGCGGGAGCGGCAGCGGGCGGGTATGGCGGCGCGTATTACGCGCAAAAAGTGAATCCGCGGGCGATTCGGGCGATTGTGATCGCCGTGGGATTCGGGATGGCAGCATATTTCTTCGTGAGGTAGTTCGCGTAGGCGGTCTTCTTCCGAGCAAGGCAATCCCAAGAGACAACTGAAGATAGCGGCGAAGCGCACAGGCGCGGGCGGAGCACGGCGAGAAATGTCGAGCGCGAAGGGAACATTTATGGCGCGTGAGACGTATTGACATTCGATAGGAGCGAGACTAACCTTGCGTGCTACAGACCGTCTATAGGAGGCAGAATGACGCGGGAACAAACGGAATTGCTGCAAGGGACGCTGGATATGCTGATTTTGAAGTCGCTCGCTCTGGGAGAAATGCACGGGCTGGGGATTTCGCGACGGATCGAACAGATCACACGAGGGACATTTCAAGTGAAGCCGGGTTCGCTCTTCCCTGCTCTGCACAGGATGGAAGAAGAGGGGTGGCTGGAAGCGTCATGGGGAGAATCGGAAAACAACCGACGCGCAAAGTATTACCGGCTGACGAAGGCGGGCAAGCGGCAGCTCGAAACTGAAACGCAGAGATGGGGACGGATTTCGCTGGCGATCGAGCGAGCGCTGGAAGCGTAAAAACAGTGGCTAGTGACCAGTGGCGAGTGACTAGCAAATGCGACTACTTCGCGCCGTGCCTGCGGCAGGCAGGCGGATGAAGCGCTGGATTGGGATTAGGTGACTGCAAACAGATGTGGCTGAAGAATGCGGTGAGGAATTGGATGCGCAGAAGACGGGCGGATGCGGAGCTCGACGAGGAAGTGCGCGGATACGTTGAGATGCTCGCGGAAGAAAAGATTCGCAATGGGATTGATGCGCAGGAAGCGCGGCGGGAGGCGAAGATGGAAGTCGGCGGCGTGGAGCAAGTGAAAGAGCAAACGCGAGAGATTCGCGCGGGGCATTTCTTGGAAACGCTGTGGCAGGACCTTCGCTATGGCGCGCGCATGCTGCGGAAGAATCCGGGATTTACGATCGTCGCGGTGCTCACGCTGGCGCTTGGAATCGGCGCGAATACCGCGATTTTCAGCATGGTCGATTGGGCCACTCTTCGCATGCCCCCCGTCGCGAAACCAGAACAGGTCGCGAGCCTCATCGCAGAAGACACATATGGTGGCTGGGACGACGGATTTTCTTACCCTGATTTCGCGGACATTCGCAGCCAGTCTACCGCTGTGTTTTCCGACGTAGCCGGCGCGATCATTTTTGCGCAGGATGGACTAAGCGCCGACGGCAACAACGAGCCGATTTGGACCAATTATGTCACCGGGAATTTTTTCCAAACGATTGGCGTGAAGCCCGCGCTGGGAAGCCTTATTCAGCCATTGCCGGGGAACTCGGCAGATGACGAGTCGGTCCTGGTGCTTGGTTATGCGTACTGGAAAGAGCATTTCGGCGGCGATCCACGCGTGATAGGCAAAAGCGTTCTTATCAACGGGCATCCCGTTGCGATCATTGGTGTAGCGCCAGCGGGATTTCACGGCATTACATCGTTATTGGATACGCAAGGCTACCTGCCGCTCGGCATGGCAGCGGTTACTTCGGATGCCACCAAGGACTTTCTTACTAATCGAAAAGCTTCGACCGGTTTGACGATCATCACTCGATTGAAACCAGGCGTGGCATTGACGTCGGCTCAACCCGTATTGAAAGTGATTGGCCAGCGCCTCTCTGCGCAATATCCCAGCACCGATAAGTGGAAAAACCTGATGGCTTTTGCACTCAGTCCCACGGGTCCGGTCGATGACCCGCAAAGCGACAGCATCGTGAAGGTGATTAGCGCGCTTTTCCTGATCCTGGCGGGACTTGTCCTGATTCTCGCGTGCTTGAATGTTGCGAATCTATTGCTGGCGCGAGCTTTTGGCCGGCAGCGCGAAATGGCTGTTCGAGCTGCTGTAGGCGGTGCGCGTAGCCGTCTTGTACGCCAGTTGCTGACAGAAAGCCTTCTTCTCGCGTTGCTTGGATGTGTGGCAGGAATTGCTCTTGGCTCCGTGGCTAGTCGCTTTATGGGTTCGATCAACATCCACATGACGATTCCGCTCATACTGGATTTTCAATTCGACTGGCGTGTCTTTGCCTATGCGTTTGGCGTGGCGGCTTTGACCGCGCTCCTGGTGGGAATTACGCCAGCACTGCGCGCGACGCGTGGCGATTTGAACAATCTACTGCATGAAAACGCACGGACCGCCACAGCGGGAAGTTTTCGCGGTCGCAGTGCTCTCGTTATCGCGCAAGTCGGCGGCTCATTAATGTTGTTGATCGTCGCTGGGCTCTTTGTGCGAAGTTTGTGGAATGCCGAGCATGCGAATTTGGGGTTCGATCCAAGCAATGTGGTCAATTTCACCGTCGATCCACATCAGGCGGGATATAACGAAGCTCAGTCGCGTGAATTTCTAAAGACGCTGCTGCCGCGTGTGTCGGCCCTCCCCGGCGCTGAGACAGCCGCCCTCGCCGCAACAGTTCCGATGGGCGGCATCCACTATGGTGCAGAACTGAAAATCGATGGCTACCAACCCTCTCCCGGCGAGGACGTACACGCCGGCTATAACGCAGTTTCGCCGCGCTATTTCGAGACCTTGCGCATTCCGCTGCTGGGCGGACGCGTCTTCCTCGATTCAGATAATGAGAAATCTCCGCGCGTTGCGGTCATCAATGAAGCCATGGCAGAGAAATACTGGCACGGCGAAGACCCAATTGGCAGGAATTTCGCGCTGGCAGACAATCCGCAAAATCCGATCGAAGTGGTTGGCGAAGTGAAGAATAGTAGAGCCTCGCACGTGGCCGGGCCGATTAACCCTTACCTGTATTTCCCGCTGACGCAAAAGTACGACTATCAGGAATCGGTCACGCTGCAATTGCGTACGCACCTGCCGCTTGCAACGGCGAATCGCGAGGTCCTCGGCGCGATTCACTCCCTCGCCCCGGTAATGCCCGTGCTCGAAATTCAAACCATGACCGAGGCGCTCGATACAATAAACGGCCTGTTGCTTTATCAATTTGGCGCAGCACTGGCCGCATCGCTTGGCATTCTGGGGCTGGCACTCGCGGTCGTTGGCGTTTACGGCGTCGTTTCCTATGGCGCTAGCCAGCGAACACACGAAATTGGCATTCGCATGGCGCTCGGCGCGCAGCCAGCACAAGTGCTAACGATGATTTTTCGCCAGGGAATTTTCATTGTGAGCTCGGGGCTTGTCGCGGGCATTTTAGCAGCGGCGGCAATTGCTCGCCTTGTTGGCAACTTCTTGTCTGGAGTGTCTCCGGTTGACCCGCTCACGTACATCAGCGCCTCGCTCTTGCTGGCGGTAATCGCGCTGCTGGCGTGCTACATCCCGGCGCGACGGGCGATGAAAGTCGATCCGATGGTGGCACTGCGGTACGAGTAAGGCGGCCGAACGTGCGCGAGGCGCTAGGCTAGAGCGGCCTCTGCTTCAGCGCGAGAAGCGTACATCGGGAAAAACTGCTCCAAATTCGACATGCGAATCAGCGCGGCGACGCGCTCGGAAACGCCAAGAAGGACGATTCTGCGATTCGCGTGGCGCGAGGAGACAAATGCGCCGACGAGCGCGCCAAGACCTGCAGAATCCATATATGGAACCTGAGTGAAGTCGACGAGAACGGCACCTGGGCCATTGAGTTCACGCGCGACACTTTGAAATGTGAACAGCGTTTGAATCGTGAGAGGACCCTTGCAGGTCAGGACGATGTGGTTTTCGCGAGAACCAGAGGAGCGTTCGACAGTTAGATTGTCATTTGGCATGGGCGACAAAGTATTTTAGACAATCCGTTACAATGTCAACGAAGAATTAATTCTGTGCAATCTCTCTGCTGCAGAAGGCGATGTGCCGGCTGAATTTTGAAGCGGCGACGCGGGTTCTAGGTTAAAATGCGGCTCGTGACTGCCGCTGGAAAGCCAGTGCTGGCGATTTATCCGGGGTCGTTCGACCCTGTCACCAATGGACATCTTGATTTGATCGGGCGCGGTGCGAAGATTTTTGACCGTTTGACTGTCGCCATTCTTCGCAATATGGAAAAGGATCCGCTGTTCACGGTCAGCGAGCGGCTGGAAATGCTGCGGGAAGTGACGCGGCCGTGGCCCAATGTCGAAGTGGACGTGTTCGAAGGACTGCTGATGGATTACGCGCGGCAGAAAAATGCTCAGGTTGTGCTGCGTGGCATTCGCGCCGTTTCCGACTACGAATATGAGTTGCAGATGGCGCTGATGAACCGCAAGCTGGAACCGAAAATCGAAACTGTTTTCATGATGCCGGCAGAGGCATACAGCTATCTGAGTTCGCGGCTGGTGCGCGAAATCGCAAGGCTTGGCGGGTCAGTGAAGGATTTGGTGCCGCACGTTGTGGAAGAACGTTTGAGGGCCAAGGTAATCTAAGTTCGAAGCGGGAGCGCGAAAATGGAGCTATCGGAACGCGTAAAGCGTATTGAGCCTTCGGCGACGCTGACAGTGTTGAACGAAAAAGAGAAGCTCGTGGCGCGCGGCGTCGACGTGGTCGATTTCGGCATCGGCGAGCCGGATTTTCCGACGCCGGAGCACATCAAGCGCGCGGCGATCCGAGCGATTGAGGAAAACAAGACGAAATACACATCCTCAGGCGGACTCCTGGCGCTACGGCAGGCGGCTGCGGAATGGCACGCCAAGTACCTGGGCACGAAATACGAAGCAAAAGAGTGCATGATCAACGTGGGCGGGAAGCATTCGCTCTTCAACGTCATTCATGCGCTGATCAATCCGGGCGACGAAGCCTTGATCCTAGCGCCATATTGGGTGAGCTATCCCGACATGGTGAAGTGCGCGGATGGAACGCCGGTGATCGTGGAGACGGATGCAGAGGAGGGATTTATTGCACGCGCGGCCGCGATTGAGAAGGCAATCACGCCGAGAACAAAAATCCTGATCGTCAATTCGCCATCGAATCCGACTGGCGCAGTCATCCCCGAGGACGAATTTGCAAGAATTCTCGAAGTGGCAAAGAAGCACGACGTCGTGTTGCTCTCCGACGAGTGCTACTCGCACTTCGTTTATGGGAAGGCGCGGCCTTTTTCGATCGCCAGTGTGCCTGGCGCGAAAGACCACGTGATTATTTCCGGCTCGCTTTCAAAGACTTTTGCGATGACCGGATGGCGCATGGGCTACACACTCGCCCCGCAGCCAGTCGCGGACGCAGTACTGAAACTGCAGAGCCAGTCAACTTCAAACCCCACATCGATCGCACAGTACGCGGCGCTCGAAGCGCTGCGCGG
>JASHRL010000356.1 GCA_030037355.1 Candidatus Acidiferrales bacterium
CAGCGGGAAGCTGGGCGCTGCGCAGTTGGGTCTCGAAATCGTTCTTCGTGGTCTGTCCCGTCGACGATCCTTGAAGAAATACCTGCAACCGCATCTCTATCCGCGGATTCCGCTGGAACTCGGCGAGTCTTTGGCGCACCACAAAATACCTAGCGCCATGATGGACATCTCCGATGGGCTTTCGACCGATCTGGCCCGTCTCTGCGCCGCCAGCGGCGTCGGTGCGCGGCTCTGCGCCGCGCAAATTCCCACCGTGAGAGTTCCGGCGCTGCTGGAAAGAAAGGGCCTCACTCCGCTCGAGCTGGCGCTTCACGGCGGCGACGATTACAGCTTGCTTTTCACCGTGCCTCCGAAATCGCTCTCACGCCTTCGCCGTATTCCTTCGGCGATTCCAGTAAGTTGCATCGGCGAAATGACCCGGGAGCAAAAAATCGTTCTCGTGCGCGCCGATGGCCGCGTCTCTCTTCTAGTTTCGAAAGGCTGGAATCCGTTCGGCAGATAAAAAACCGGCGCAAAGAAACTGCCGCCGGCATGCGTTGAGCGACTTTCAGAAAATCAATGGTTCGCCGCACCGTGCAGAGAAGGCGCGCCCGGCGTGATCTGCGGCTTTCCGGTCGCGTCGGGACCGCCGGGCTTCGGCTTGGGCGGTTGCGCGGGCTCTTTGGGAGCTTCTCCTTGTTCGCTCAAATCTGCGGGAGGCGCCGTATCGGGGACGTCAACTTCCTCGTGCTGAGTCTTGGCGAGGTCTTCGAGCGACTGCACGTTGGCAAAATTTTCAACCGGCATTCCTTTGCTCGCCTGCTGCATGAACTCCAGCCAAATGGGCAGCGCGGCGCGCGCGCCGGTTTCCTTCGGGCCGAGCGAAGTTTTCGGATCGTCATATCCCACCCAGACGCCCGTCGTCATCTGCGGTATAAATCCGATGTACCACGCGTCGGTGAATTCGTTCGTCGTTCCCGTCTTGCCGCCTGAGGGTCTGCCCAGCGCCTGCGCTCGCACGCCAGTGCCGAAGTGCACTACGTCCTCCAGCATCGCCACCATCGTCCGCGCGACGGTCGGCGGAATCGCATCGGTGACTTTCGGCCGCGCCTCTTCCAGAATCGCGCCGTCATACGACGTCACGCGGCGAATCATGTGCGGCTGGATATGCACGCCATCGTCCGGAAACACGGTGAACCCGGACGTATGTTCCAGCAACGTCAAATCCGCCGCTCCCAGCGCGAGGGGCAGATAGGGCGGCAGCGGACTCGTGATGCCGCAACGCCGCGCCGTATCGATCGCATTTTGAATTCCGACTTTGTCCAGGATTCGCACCGCCGGCACATTGCGCGAATCCGCCAGCGCGCGGCGCAACGTAATGCGTCCTTCGAACGTATCGTCGTAATTCCGCGGCGTATAGATCTGGTCGCCGCTTGTATAGGACACCGGCTCATCCAGCACGACGTCGAACGGCGACATCCCCTGCTCCATCGCCGTCGCGTAGACGTAGACCTTGAACGAGCTTCCCGTCTGCCGCATCGCCTGCGTCGCGCGATTGTATTTCGATAGTTCGAAGCTGTATCCGCCGACCATGGCCTTGATTTCGCCGGTCGCATTGTCGATAGCGACGAGCGAAGCTTCCGCCGCGGGAATCTGTTCGAGTTCCACTTTCGCCGTCGCGCCGTTCAAGCTTTCGATGTGAAGATTCGCCAAATCGCCGACGTGCAGCAAATCGCGCGGCGATTTCGCTTCGGTCCACGCGAAATCCGGCGTCGTGATCACAGCGCGGTAATCTCCAATCTTCGCCACAGCCGCGTTCGCATCCACCGCCGTGATCAACCCCGTGACGTAATCGCCCGCCTGAATTGGCTCGCGCCAGTCCGGCGACTCATAGCTTCGCAGTGTGCCCAGATGCTGTTGAAAAATATTCGGTAAGTTGCCGCGCCAGCCGTGACGCCGATCATACGCATGCAGCCCGTCGCGCACGGCTTGCACCGCGTCCCGCTGCATCCTCGCATCAAGCGTCGTATAGACGCGCAGGCCCTCCTGATGCACCGCTTCCGAACCGAATTCCTGCTCAAGCTTCTGCCGGATTTCTTCGACGAAATACGGCGCGAGATTGTTGTTCTGCGAATACGTCAATTGCAGGCCCAGCGGCGCCTGTTGCGCTTCCTTGGCCTGCGCTCGCGTGATCTTCCCGTTTGCGGCCATCAAATCCAGCACCAGATTGCGCCGCGCCAGCGCGCGATCCGGATGCAGCACCGGCGAATAAAATGGCCCGCGAATAATCGCGGCCAGCGTCGCCGCCTCGGGCAGCGTCAATTGACCAACAGGCTTATTAAAATAAAATTCCGAAGCCGCCTCGAACCCATAATTTCCTGCGCCGAGGTAAATCTGGTTGCAGTACATCGTAAAAATCTGCTGTTTCGTATAATGCCGCTCGATCTGAATCGCCAGCATCGTCTCTTCAACCTTGCGGCTGAATTTTTTTTCGGGTGAAAGGAACAGCACGCGTGCGAGCTGCATCGTCAGCGTGCTCGCGCCTTCGGCTCTTCTTCCCGTAATCAGATTTTTCCACGCGGCTTCCACGACGCGCGGAAAATCCACGCCCCAGTGCTGCATAAAGTGCCGGTCTTCGGTGGAAATAATCGCGTCGCGAAGAATCTGGGGAATCTGATCGTACGTCAGCAGGATGCGCCGCTGCAGCGCAAAGCTCCCAATCGGCGTGCCGTCGTCGGCGTAAAGCTCTGTAACGACATCGGGATGATAATTTTCCAGCTCCTGGATTTGCGGCAGGTCGCTGCTGTATGCCAGCAGAAGCCCCGTCGCCGCGCCGAACGCTATCGAGCAGAGAACCAAAATGATCAGCGCGATGCGGCTGAACGCCTTTCCTCCTTCGAGGAGGACTCTTCCCTGTGGCGGATCGCCCATTTCATTTTCATTGTAGCGCATCCGCGTTGCGTGGCGCGGCTCCCGCGCGGAGCCGTTCTCAATCGTAAAGCTCGGCGACCTCAGCGTCGGAGTACGATTTCGCTTGTCCCACGCTCATTTCGATAGCTCTGTCTAAATTCTCCGTCGATCAATTCACTTCCCGCTTGTGATCATCACATCCGCTTCGATTTCCACGAGCATATCTGGCGAAACGAATCCCGAAACCTCTACCATTGCGCATGCCGGCCGGATCTTTCCAAACACTTCACCATGAGCGCGCCCGATCTTTTCCCACTCCGAAATATCCTTGACGAAAATCCGCGTGCGCACCACATCCTTGAGTTTAGCTCCCGCCTTTCCAAGCGCCGATTCGATGTTCTTCAAGATCTGCACCGTCTGCGCGTGCGCATCTCCCTTACCCACAATTTCTCCCTTCGCATTCGTCGCCGTCGTTCCCGACACCCATATTTGCGCGCCCACCTTCACTGCGCGCGAATATCCCACAATCGGTTCCCACGGCGCCCCGCTCGAAATATTCTTCCGTTTCACTTGTTTCTCCTTTTCTCCTGTCCTTGATTCACCGATTTTTCTGCAAGAACTCGCCGCCCAGCTCCGCTGGACTTCGCATCGCAAAGTCCGTAACCTTATCGATAGCGCTTATCGCTCGAATCGAGGTCGCCGCTTCTACATGCTTTGCAAAAACATTCTCGAAGCGATCGGCAATACGCCGCTCATCCGCCTTCATCGCCTGACCAAGGATATCCACGCGGAAGTCTACGTGAAAGCCGATTATCTCAATCCCGGCG
>JASHRL010000357.1 GCA_030037355.1 Candidatus Acidiferrales bacterium
AATTTCCCCATCGGCGTGCGGACGGCGCTCAAAATGACTGGCTGTTCCATGATGAAGTCTCCTGACGAGAGCAAGTATTGGATGCGATGAATTGCGCTGAAGAAACAGTATAAACAGAGGGAAGGAAGGGGTCAATTTGGCCTCCGCAAAAAGAGCAGGTTGAAAACTGAGCAACTCGCCGCAACTACTCTCAGGAAATCCGTGTTGAACAGATAGAATCGAAAGCCTAAGAGAATTGCCTTTCCCGCCCGGCAAGAGGCAGCGCAACATTTCGGTTCTGCTGTCTCGAGCTTTCAAGGAGCGACCTATGAGAAAAACCTCACTGCTATTCCTGGCTGCTTTGTTCGTGCTGCTTCCGGGTGTGGCAAAAGCGCAGGTGCAGATTTTCGGCGGCTATTCGTACGTGCGGCCTACGGTCAACGTGCAGACGACCGTCCCGTGTCCTGGCCCGACATGCCCGGTCACAACCACATCGACGCACTTCAACCTGAACGGCTGGGAGGCTGCCGGCTCATTCAACCCTATTCCAGTGTTCGGATTCACGGCGGACTTCGCCGGCAACTACGGAACCGCGCAAGGTTCGACTCTTCATATGCAAACGTATCTCTTTGGCCCTCAAGTCCATCTTCCAGGATCAGTTTCGCCTTTCGTACACGCGCTGGGCGGCATCGCGCACGAAACTATCGCTGGAAGCAGCACCTCGGTTCCAGTCGTGCTGCCGTACTCGGCGAATTCGTTTGCTGCGGCAGTTGGCGGAGGGATTGACATCAAGGTCGTGCCGTTCGTATCACTGCGCGTGATTCAAATCGACGACGTGATCACACGATTCGGCTCGGCGACACAGCACCAACCGCGAGCGTCGGCGGGCATCGTCATTCATTTCTGACCTGCAGCACGCTGCGGCCCTCGTGCCTGCTTCGGGGGAAGCAGTCTCGCGCTGCTGCTGTACCCTATCCCTGCAATCGGCTAGTTTGAATTTTCACTCCCTGGGTTACGAACCAGAAAATTCAAACTGACCCTCCCTGCGAGATTTGCGCAGCTTGACAGCCGACAGAAACAGATGTGTAGTTGCGCCGGTCGCGCTGCAACGCTGCGCGATGGCAAGGAGAGGAGAGCGAGATGAAACGAGGGATGCTGGTAACAATTGTGTGCGGCGTGATTTTTGTTTTAGCGCCGGCGATGACGGCGAACGGACAGGGACTTTCGCCGGAGCAGCAGAAGCTGGATGTTTCGACGGGACGATGGGTATTTCACGGGACGTCGAAAAGCAGAACGGGGAAGACGAGTTCGTTCACGTGGAACGAAAACTGCGAATGGTCGCCGAATCATTTGTATCTGGAGTGCACGTTCAGCAATGTTTGGGGAGGAAGAGCGGTCGAATCGCTGGTGGTGGACACGTACAACACAGCGGATCATACGTACTGGCATTACGAGCTCTACGCAGCGGGAGAAAAAGGCGACAATCCGTTCGTTTCGCGAATGGAAGTCAACGGGAATACATGGATTGAGTACGGGCGAAAAGCTGTTCCGGGGAAAACGACGGGAGAGCGGATTGTCTACAACTGGGGTCCTCCGGGACACGTGAAAGTGGCGATTGAAACTTCGAAAGATGGCGTGAAGTGGACGGCGACGGATGAGGGCGAAGGCGTGAGGCAGTAAGGCGCTGGGGAGGACACCTGCGCCACAAGCAGCCGGAGAATAATCCTAGTTGTACAAGTCCAGCCGAATGGAATATAAGGCGGTGTTAAGTAGGCCATCTGTGAATATGGCCGCCAATACGCGCAGCGCACAAGGTGTTTGCGAGACGCGGAAAGGAAATGACGATGAGAAAATACGGGATGCTGGGATTGGTGATTGCGGTCGCGTTGACGGCAGTGGCGCAGAAGAAACCCAAACCTATGCCGATGCCGCCAGCAACTTCTCATGGATTGCCGCTGAGCAACTACGCTTGCTCTTACAACCAATCGATGTCCGGGGCGAACGGCGTCGACTATTGGAGCGTCATGGTGTTCGCGGAATACGGACCGAAACACAAACGGTACTGGACAAAATCGCTCGGGACGTTTCCCGGCGGCGAATCTGTCGCGACGCACAACTCGGAATCGGCAGCGACCGGCGCTCCGAATGGAATGGTCTTGGATAAAACCGACTACGGAGACGCAGGGAGAAAATGCGCGGAGTGGGAAGAGGCTGTTCAGCAGGGCGGCCGATCGAGCAGTAAATGAGTGTGGCAGCGCAAGCCACATACAAGACGCGAAAAGGAACGACGATGAGAAAATGCTGGATGCTGGCATTGGTGATTACGGTCGCGTCGACGGCGGTGGCGCAAAAGAAGCCCAAAAGCATGCCGATGCCACCAACAGTTTCTCATGGGTTGCCGATCAGCAACTATGCTTGCGCCTACAGTCCGACGTCGCAAGTATCCACCACCGAGTACTGGAATGTTACGGGCTTTGCCGAATACGGACCGAATCACAAGCGGTACTGGACGAAATCCTTGGGGACGTTTGTAGGGAGCGAGTCCGCGTCTACTTATGACGCAGAGTCGATACAAGACGGAGATGCTTCTAGTAGCGCTGACAGAGTTACATCAACTGGCAAATATGGCGCAGCAGCGCAGAAATGCTCCGAATGGAAAGAAGCCGTACACGAGTTTCTTGTAAAGTCCTTACGTGGGCCTTCAAACAAATAGGAACTCCAATAGGCGAGAAATAACCGTTTGTCTCGGCCGGTTTTTGCCGGTCAAGGATCGCGTGGACACTTGGAGGGGCGGCGGGAAGCGCGATAGAATTTATTTCTCAACAGGATGCCGACCACTACTTCAGATGCATTTGCGGAGCTGAACGCGGAACAACTTGCCGTGGTAGAGCACGGCGATGGGCCGCTGCTCGTTGTGGCCGGCGCAGGAACGGGCAAAACGCGCGTCATCACGCGGCGAATTTGCCATCTACTCGAAACCAATCCTGAACTCTCCGGCGAAAACATACTGGGGCTGACGTTCACGGACAAAGCCGCGGGCGAAATGAAGTCGCGCGTGGTCAAGGCCGCGGGCGAGCGCGCCGAGGGAGTGTGGCTGAGTACATTTCACAAATTCTGCCTGGACAAAATTCTGTGCGAAGCGAATCCGTCGCTGCGCGGCATCGACGACGTGGAGCACTGGGTCCTGCTGCGGCGGAACATCCGCGAACTGGCGCTGAAGCATTTCACACGGCTGGCGTCGCCGGGAGAATTTTTGAGCGACTTCGTGAAGTTCTTTTCGCGTTGCCAGGACGAGCTGGTGACGGCGGAGGATTACCAGCGATACGTCGATGGATTGCGCAAGGGGTACGAAGCGCGGAAAAACTCGCTCGATGACGAGACGCGCGCAGCGGAGGAAGAAAATCTCGCGCGACAGGAAGAAGTGGCGAGGGCATATCGCATCAGCGAGCGGCTGCAGCGCGAAAAGAATCTGGTTACGTTCGGCGGACAGCTCATGCAAGCGGTGCAAATACTGCAACGGGACAAGGAGCGGCTCGAACGGCTACGCGAGCAATACCGCTACGTGCTGGTGGATGAATTTCAGGACACGAATATCGCGCAGCTGGAATTGCTGTGGCTGCTGGCGGGCGAGCATCACAACATCGTTGCGGTCGGCGACGACAATCAGGCGATTTACCGGTTTCGCGGCGCGTCGTTCGGGAGTTTCACGATTTTCTTCGAGCGGTTCTGCGAAGCGGCGAAGGGAGCGCGCGCGGAGGGGCTGCCGCTGAAGTCACTGACGCAAAATTACCGTTCGACGAAGCGGATTCTGGATATCGCGAGCCATGTGATTCAGCACAACGAGCGGCCGACTTTTTTGCCGCATCGCGGATTGAATACGGAAAACCCGGCGGGAGAGAAGATTCGCATCGCGGAATTTGCCACACAAGAGGAAGAGGCGTGGTGGGTGGCGAGCGAAGTCGAACGGCTGCACGATGCGGGAAGAAAGTGGCGAAGCTGCGCGGCGCTCTATCGCAAACATGCGCATCGCACGCGAATCGTCGATGTGCTGCGGCGGAAGAAGATTCCCTTTGTGATCCGCGGTCTTTCGGTGCTGTCGAATACGCTGGTGCGCGATCTGCTGGCGTATTTGCGGCTGGTGGCGATCCGTTCGGACAATGTGGCGTGCGCGCGAGTCGTTGCGGCGCCCTACTGGGGATTCGAGCCGCAGGATCTGGTGCGCATGGCCGAGCGCGGCGGCGGGAAACGGTCGCTGCTCGAGGTGTTGGAAGCGCCGCAAGGCGAGCTGGCGTTTCGTCCGGAGATGAAGACGGCGGAGCTGCTGCAATTCTTGAAAGAGCTGCGGCAATTGGCGGCGCGAGCGAATGCGACGAATGTCTTTGACCGGCTCGTCGCCGGACTGGCGCTTTCGCCGCTGCCCTCGGATGCGGACCGGCTGAACCTGGAACGCTTTGCAGCATTTCTGGCGGAATGGGAGAGCAAGAGCGAAGAAAAATCGCTCGCGGCGTTTATCGAGTATTTCGATTTCTTTCTGGAGGCAGGTGGAGAAATCACACAGACAGAGGAACCAGCGGACGACGCGGTGCAACTGCTGACCGTCCATGCAGCGAAGGGGCTGGAGTTCGATCACGTTTTCCTGCTGACGCTTTCGGATGGAGATTTTCCCGCGCGACCGCAGGCGCCAGTGCTGGAATTCCCCGCCGAACTGATGAAAGAGGAGCAACCCAAAGGCGAATTCCGCATTCAGGAGGAGCGGCGGCTTTTTTATGTGGCAATGACGCGCGCGCGGCGGTTGTTGACGCTTTGTACGGTGGTGAACAAGCGCAAGAAGCCTTCGCCGTTCCTCGAAGACATTCTGGAAGATCCGAAGCTGAAAGCGATGCACGCGGAACAACTCGCACCGAAAGTGCGGCTGCCAGCGGAGGAAGAGACCGTGGGATCGCTGCCCGCCGATCCGCAGCGACCGCAACTTTTCCCGGCGATTCCGGAGAACTCACGCGCGTATTCGCGGATTGCACTGTGGGCCAAGGCGTACCATCCGCCGAGCGGCGAGCCGCTGCAACTGAGTGCGTCGGCGATCGAGACGTACAAGAGCTGCCCGATGAAATATCTGCTGCAGCAAGTCTGGGGGATTCGCGGCGGGCCGCAGGCGATGATGACGTTTGGAAACGTCATGCACACGACGATCCGCGAATTCGTGCGCGAAATCCGCAAGAGGCGAAGCGTGCCTTTCGAAGAAGTGGCGGCGATTTTCGAGCGCGAATGGCGAGCGGCGGGATTTCAGGACGATTATCAGGAAGAGGAATACCGCAAAGCGGGGCTTGAGCAATTGCAGGCGTTTTGCGCGAGCTATGCGAAAGAGCCAGCGGACGTGATGCACCAAGAAAAAGCATTTGAACTACCACTTGATCCGAATGTGGTGATTTTGGGACGCATGGATCAAATCAACCGGCTCAAAGACAGTGGCCCTCACGCGATCGAGATCATCGATTACAAAACAGGCAATCCGAAGCAGGCCAAGCAAGCGGACCAGAGCTTGCAGTTGAGCTTGTATGCGATCGCCGCAGAGGAAGTGCTGGAGCTCGAGCCGGAACGATTGGTTTTCTACAATCTGACGACGAATGAAGCTGTGGAGACGGCGCGCACTGAGAAAGCGCTTAAAAAAGCGAAGGATACCGTTGCGGAAGTTGCGGACTTGATTCGCGTGGGGGAATTTCCGGCAAAACCAAATTTCTTTATCTGCCGCCACTGCGACTACCGGCCGATTTGTCCGGGCCACGAGCAACTGATCGCGATTCAAACCACGGACGAGAACTAATCGGCAAAAATAAAAAGGGCAGCTGTCATAGCTGCCCTTTCGGTGAATCATTTTTGCGGCCTCAGGAAATTTTCCAGCGACCGCGCGCATGAACTACGGGAGCGATCTCCCCACAACCTCCCTGCAAATCAGCCGCGCTTTGTTAAAGCGCATCTCATTCGCATCATTCTTCTATACGGTCGGCTGCGCGGGATGTCAAGCGCAAAAAAGAAAGAGGAAGCGGGAAAGGTCAGGGCTGAAGTTCCGCGAAATAACCCTGACGCGCAGTGACGGAAAGATTTGGGCGCTCGACGCGAACTTCCAGGCTGTGATAGTTGCCGCGACCTTCCGTGTTCGTCGGTCTGAAGACGAGCGTGTATTGATTGCGCGCTTCTTCGGTGAGCTCGGCGTACATACGTTCGAGGTCGCCCTGCTTCAGCGCATGAAAAACGTCGCCGCCCGTCTGGCGAGTGTAAGCGGTGAGGTGGCCGATGCCCTCTGGCCGGTCAAGAATGCCGCCGACGGCGATGGCATAAACAGTGATATTCGAGGAAAGCAACGACTGAAGCGTGGCGTTGAGATTCCACTGATTGTAACGAGCGTTCGTCCCGTCAGAAATGATGAAAATAATCTTACGACGGTCGCGGCTGCGCGTGCGGAGCATATCCGCAGCGTAATGAACAGCATCGTCGAGATGCTTCGTGACACCGCTGCTGCTGGCAATGACGGGAATATTTGCGCCGGGACCGATCGGCTGGCCATTGAGACGCGGAGGCGAGGTCATGGCCATGGAGGGAGAAGTGGAATCGCGCGAATCAAGGGAATCTTTTTCGTTGGTGCGAATATCTTTTAGTTTCGCGAAGAGCACATCGTTGCTGGAGGTGAAATCCAAGGCAGTCTTCGGGTATTCGTCGAAGCGAACGAGAGCGACTTCGTCGCTGGGCCCGAAACCGGCAGCGATGCTATCGAGACTTTGCTCAACTTGCTGCGCAGCTCTGGCTTCCAAATCATCGTCGAGGAGCACGACAACGGACATGGGGAGGGCCCGGTCAGAAAAATTCGTGATGATTTGCTGGATGCCGTCCTGAAAAATGCGGAAATCCTCCTCACCAAGATTGGCGACGAGATTTCCCTGAGCGTCTTTCACGGTTACAGGGACGACCACGACTTGCGAGCGAATGACGACTCTCGGTGGAGCTTTCTGCTGAGAGGTCTTAGCCTGCCCTACGCCGGTCTGCGCTGAACCGGAACCGCTCTGAGCGTTGAGGCACACGGGGGACAGAAGTGCAGCGAAAAGCAGCGCCAGGCATCGCCTCGTCATTCTCACCCCTTTGGCTCAAGTTCCTCATGGACGCGGCCCGCAGAGTGCGGCAAACTATCCCGGCAGCCAGACGCATCCGTTCGGAGGGAAGCCGCATCGAAATATCCGCGATGAAGAACCTTCGAAAGTATACAACGATTCCGCAAACAATTGCCGCGCGAACCGCGTGGG
>JASHRL010000358.1 GCA_030037355.1 Candidatus Acidiferrales bacterium
GGGAAATTTCTGGTTTTGGAATTGGAAAAAAATGGCACGACGATGGCGGAGAATCATGCGAAGCCGAAGCGGTTCGAGCTGATTGTGCACCTGGGGATGACGGGACAATTGACCGTGAGACCCGAGGCCATGCCGTCGCAGGCTCACACGCATGCGTGGTTCGCGCTCGATAATCGGACGGAGCTGCGCTACACCGATGCGCGGCGATTTGGGCGGATGGTTTTGTCGAACGAAGAAGGAAGCGAGAAAATTCTCGGGCCGCTCGGAATCGACGCTCTGGCAGTGAGCGAAGAGGATTTTCGAGCGCGGATCGGAACGCGACGGGCGCGCATCAAGGCGCTGCTGCTGGACCAAAGCGTTTTGCGCGGCATGGGGAATATCTACACTGACGAAAGTTTGTGGCGAGCGCGAATTCATCCGGCGCGCATCGGAGCCGAATTGAATCGCGAAGAAATGACGCGGCTGCATGGTGCGATGCAGAGAGTGCTACGCGCGGCGGTGCGGCTCGGCGGATCTTCGATCTCGGATTACGTCAACGCGGAGGGCGAGCCGGGAGAATTTCAATTGCGGCACAATGTTTATCAGCGCGAAGGAAAGAAATGCACGCGGTGCGGAACGCTGATCCGGCGAGTCATCGTTGCGGGACGAAGCAGTTATTTTTGCCCGAAGTGCCAGCGAGCGCCGCGCGGCCGGCCCGGGAAGATCTTTCGCGGCAAGAGTGGGTCCTGAGGGCGGGCGGAGAGGCTGACCGTGGACACCGTGCGCAGACGGACAACGCCTGTATTCGTGATCGTGGCTTTGGGCGCAGTGACGTGGTGCGCAGCAGCTCGCGGCGGGGTTGAATCAACTTCACTCGATTTCCGGCAGGTGGTGATCCCGGTCGGCAAAGGGCCGGGCGCAATCGCTGTCGGCGATGTGAATCGCGATGGCAAACCAGACGTGATTGTTGCGAACGAGGATGAAGGCACGGTGAGCGTTTTGTTGGGAGATGGTCAAGGGCATTTTAGGCCTGCGCCGGGCTCTCCATTTGCTTGCAATCCAAATCCTAACGACATCGCGATAGCGGACATGAATGGCGATGGCAATCCCGATTTGGTTATCGCAAACACGCAAACGCCGTACATCACAGTCTTGCTGGGAGACGGCACAGGGAGATTCAAGCCTGCGACACACTCGCCGTTTGCCACGAAGTCGTATCCGCATCCCCATGGTGTGGCCGTGGGAGATTTCATGGGCGATGGCAAGCCAGCGGTGGTCACGGACAGCTGGGGGAATCGTCAAATCCTGCTCATACCAACGGATGGCAGGGGCAACTTGATTCTTCCAGGGACGTTTTTTCCGCGGACTTGCACACAGACTCTGGCGTGCGCGCGGCGGATTTCAACAAAGATGGGCACCTCGACATAGTGACGGTGAATCAAGATGGAGGCGCCGTCGGTTTGCTCTTGGGTGACGGCAAGGGAGGATTTCGCAAAGCGCCCGGCTCTCCATTTCCCGCAGGGGACACTCCGTGGTCTTTCAGCGTCGGAGACGTAAACGGCGATGGAAATCCCGACGTGGCGGTGATTCCGTATGAGCGCGACATTCGCGAGCCGAAGAAACTTGGCGTTACGGTTCTGCTGGGCGACGGGAAGGGTCGCCTTGCGACCATGCCGGGGTCGCCTTTTTCGCTGGCTGGTTGCGAAGGCCCCAGTCGGATTGCGATCGGCGACCTTCGAGGAAACGGATTGCACGACATGGTTGTGTTGTGCGCGCAGAATCACAAATTATTTTTCTTTCTGGGGACGAGAGACGGCACGTTTCGAGTTTTCAAGCGAGACGTGGCGACGGGATGGGGCGGCCTCGCTGTTGGCAAGCTGGACGGCAGCGGCAAAGACAGCGTCATAATCACGAACCACGACCAGGACACGATCACGATTCTGTTCAGCAAGTAGTTGGCAGGCGTTGCGGCTGGGCGTGATGCACGGTAAACTGTGTTGCAGTTCTGATTCGTAGCTTGTCGGGGCGTGGCTCAGCCTGGCTAGAGCGCCTGGTTCGGGACCAGGAGGTCGGTGGTTCAAATCCACTCGCCCCGACCACTTTCCTCAAAGCACTCAAGCATTTACAGCCATTTCTTTTTTCGCTTCCGATTGAGTTTTAGGTTCACTAGGTTCAATTGGAAATAAAGTGGCCGGAACTTCGAACCCTACGCCGCACGCATTTGCCACTTCTTTGCGGAACGCCACGTCCTCTTTGATTTTGTCGTAGAGGTCGGACATACCCTCTCCGGCGTGGCCCATCCAGAACTCGATGAGTTCCGGAGGTGTAGTCGTGAAGTTCCGAAGGTACGTGTTGCGAAAACGCCGTAAAATGGACACTGCGACTGGCAGCAGAGGGCCTGTGGCGTTTAGTCGCTAGTTGTTGCTGTTTGACTTGTTCCTAATCGTTCTCCATAATGGCTTTGCGGGTGTTGGAGTTCGCCCTAATTGCCCCCAGAAGGGGGGCAGATGACTCCTACGAGGGTTGGCTTGGTGCGTGGGAGTCTTGCCTGTATTTCTGCTTGTCTCCTCAGCTCGATCCACCCCTCAACATTAATCAGATAGGCGTTGGCGGCCTCGTTGCGTCATTTACAGCAGGGAACTTGACGAAAGCGCTCGATCTTTGACGCGGTTGCAGAGCGAATCGGCACGAGCGATGACCTTTCACAGCATATTGTTCAACGAGCCTACAGGAGATCTGGACGCAGACAAGCTGGAAGCTCCTCCTTTCTTTCACGATTTGAACCTTGATCAACTCATTACCAGGATTACGGCGGACTTTGAGGAGTATGGACTCGCACCGTTCTACTACGCGCGACTCAACGAGCTTGACGCTATCGCTTATCGCCAAGAAATCATGCAGGAACTTGACGATAAGACCTTGATGCAGTGCATCCGCGCTTTCTCCGCGAAGATGTCTGTGATGCGTCAGCGCCTCAATCAGAGAAAGAGGTTTGACTATAAATACACAATCGAGCGACTGTTCCTCGAAGCCGTCGAAATCTACTGCGAAGCGGTTGACCATCTCTTACAGGATCTGAATGCCTTCGATTTGCAATCGCGAGGTCTGCGGGGTTTTCGGGAGTACCTGGAGCAGTATTGTGCATTGGACTCGTTCCGCAACCTCGTGACGGAAACTGAAAAGCTAAAGCGAGACTTGTCTGCCATACGCTACTGCTTGCTCATCAACGGCAACAGCGTCACGGTCCGTCGTTACAAGGAAGAGCCCGACTACAGCGTTGCTGTCGAGGAGACATTCGAGAAATTTAGGGACCCTTCGTCAAACCGCTACAGGCTAGAGGTCCGAGACTGGGAGGGCATGAATCATGTCGAAGCCGAGATTCAGACGGGCATAGCGCTGTTGAATCCAGAAGTGTTTCGTTCCCTAGAATCTTTCTCCGTATCACATGCGCAGTATCTGGATGAAAAAATTTCCCGGTTTGATCAAGAGGTTCAGTTTTATATTGCCTACCTCACCTATCTGGAAAAATTTCGCCGTGCGGGGCTGAGTTTCAGCCGACCGGAGCTCTCACAAACGTCGAAGGAGGTTAAGGGATACAAAACGTTCGACTTTGCGCTCGCCGGCAATCTCATTGAGGCGAAGACTGCCGTTGTCTGTAACGATTTTTTCCTACAGGGTGCCGAGCGCATCCTCGTCGTTTCTGGACCAAATCAGGGTGGCAAGACGACGTTCGCACGCACCTTTGGTCAGCTTCATTATTTGGCCAGTCTTGGTTGTTTCGTTCCAGGCGAGAAAATCCGACTTTTTCTTTGCGACCGACTCTTCACGCACTTCGAGCGAGAAGAAGACATCTCCAATCTTCGCGGAAGACTCCAGGATGACCTCTTCCGGATCCACCAGATATTGCAGCAAGTCACGCCAAACAGCGTCCTCGTGATGAATGAGATCTTTTCTTCTACCACACTCAAGGACGCCATCTATTTGAGCAAGAAGATCCTGTCGAAGATTTCAGCATTGGACCTTCTCGCTGTTTGCGTCACATTCCTCGACGAACTTGCTTCATTCAACGAGAAAACGGTCAGTATGGTCAGCATCGTCGACGCCGACAACCCGGCGGTGCGTACTTATAAGCTCGAACGGAGGCCCGCGGACGGATTGGCGTATGCGCTCGCCATCGCAGAGAAATATCAGGTGACTTATGAATGGATAAAGGAGCGCATGAAAACATGAAAGCCTTCTTGATGCATAGGGAGCGGGATTTTGACCACTCGGGAGCGATGCCGTGGAATGAGCGTGCGCTGACGCAGGACCTTGAACTAAACACATTACTGCACGCCATGGCGGGCGAGGACGAGCTTCTGTTGGAAGTGGCACGGAAGGTCCTTTTATCTGGCTTCGAAAACGATGTGGACACGATTTCATACCGACAAGCTGCTATGAAGGACTGTTTAGAGCATGCGGCGGCGATCCGGGAGCTATACAACCTCATGGAAGAAACGCTTAAGACGACGAAGAAGCACTGGTGGGGCCTCTCCAGTCACTATCCATCTTCGATGCTGTACAGCTCTATCGCTTTATTGGAATTCTCTTTGACTACGTTCAGAAGCCTACGGAAGATTGCCGAGGAACAGGCTAGCAGCTTTGTGTCCGAAGCCTTCACTCGATTGTTTGCGATGCTTCGGGAGGAACTGAGTGAAGATTATTTGGCGACTATCCAAGATCGTTTGGCAGGCCTAAAGTTTCGCAAAGGAATTTTGCTGAGCGCAGAACTAGGCGAGTACAACGAAGGTACGAACTACGTACTACGGAAGGCATCCAAGAGTGATCTAAATTGGTTGCAACGAATCCTTGGCAAGGGACCACCTGCGTACACCTTTCGTCTTGCGGATCGCGATACCGCGGGACCGAGGATCCTTTCCGACATGCAGCACCGGGCCACTAGTCGTGTTGCCATCGCGCTCGCGCACTCCAGTGATCACGTCCTGAGTTTCTTCAAGAAGCTGCAAGTGGAACTCGCTTTCTACGTTGGTTGTCTGAACCTGCGCGACCGACTGGCGGCCAAAGAAGAGCCGGTATGTTTCCCTGTCTCGGTATCGGCGGGCGAGCGCAAGCATCGGTTCGCCGGGTTGTATGACGTGTCTCTGTCACTGCGCATGGAGCACAGAGTGGTGGGCAATACAGCCGATGGCGACGGAAGAAGTCTGTTCATTGTCACTGGCGCTAATCAAGGCGGGAAGTCGAGTTTCTTGCGCAGCATTGGCCTCGCCCAGCTCATGATGCAATGCGGCATGTTCGTCGGAGCCGAATCTTTTACCGCGGAACTCTGCCCGTCTTTGTTCACGCACTACAAGCGCGAAGAGGATGCAACCATGAAGAGCGGGAAATTCGACGAGGAGGTCGCCCGGATGAGCGACATCGTTGATCATTTGGCGCCGAACTCAATGGTGTTATTTAATGAATCCTTTGCCGCGACAAATGAGCGCGAGGGTTCGGAAATTGCGAGACAAATCGTCGGCGCCTTAGTCGAAAAAGGCGTCAAGATCTTTTATGTGACGCATCTTTACGAATTTGCACGTAGCTTCTCTGACAAGAAGACGGAGAGCGCGATGTTTTGGCGCGCCGAAAGGAAGCCAGACGGAACAAGAACGTTCAGGATCATCGACGGTGAACCGCTCGAGACTAGCTTCGGTGAGGATCTATACCACCGCATATTCGACTTAGACGAGCAATTGGAAAACGCGGATGCCAACGCCGCCACTTGGCCCATTGTAACCTAGGCCTATCAATCGTCGGCGTTTCTTCAACCGCGCAGTTTCGGGGTTCCTTTGGTTGCTCCGCGCTGCATATGATTGGCGAGTTCCCGGCGAATGTAAGGGCGCACGCGAGCGGGGACAGACGAGGACTCGGCCAGGATCCGCAAGTCAGCGGTTGAAATGCTCGGCAAGAAGGAGAGGACGCGTGAGAGTGGAGCTTCGGGATTACGTATCAGTGCCAAGCGCACGCTGTAATGTTGCGACCAGCGTCCGCTTTCCGCAATGGCGGCGACCACGCGGGCTGGCACACTGATTTTTGCGAGCGCCCTGAGAACCTGCCCTTCGTTGAGGAACGGGCTGTCCAAGACGATGGGCAGAATGTCGGGTTGTCCGTCGGCCAGGAGGGCGCCAGTAATTCGTATCGTGCCGCGGCGAGCGAGAATCATCTTCTGGGCCGAAGGCAGTTGAGGAAGGCGGCCGAGAACAAGTTCCTCCGCCAAGTGCTTCATGGCGGGTGCCCCCGAAGGAAGCAGAACCAATTGGACGAGATCGACGGTATGAAGCTCGCGGACCAGGCGCAGTCCGAGCGTGAATGGCACATGTGGATGCCAGGCAAGGCTTCGACGAATGCGATAGCTCGACATCCATTGATTACGGTTGGCGATTTCTTCGAGCAATGCGGTGGAAAGTTCTTTGCGCCCGAGCAAACGGCAAAGATGATTCTCGTCGAAGTAGGGATTGTCCAGCAGGCCTAGAATCACGTCCGGACGAATATCGTGGAGGAGAGCGCCGATTTGTTCCTGGGTTGCGGTTCTCGCAGTTTCCCGGTCGATCTGTGTTGTGGCGTCCATGTCTCCAGGGCCGTTACTTCGCTGGCGGATGCATAAGGAAATATTGAAACGTAAATGCACGACGCGGTGAAATTTGGCAAACGGAGTTGCGCATCGGTTACGGTAAAGGGCTAGACTGTTCTATCATTCTCAAAAAAATCTATCCGAACGCGGAATCGACTTGCGGAATGATATCTGTTGTGGTTGAATGAACGCGGCAAGGGAGTTTGCCTCCCCGAATCTCCCCGGGGCAAAACGCCGAATTCTAACGGCTGATGACTCCTCCCAATTTCTGAGCAGGATTTATCCTGCGGGAGGATGGATATGGGGGGAGTGGGCAAGAGTACTGAGCAGCGGGGGCGCGAAAGAGGCCGCGTTTTGGTCACGTCCAGTTTGCTGCGCTGGAGTATCCCTTCCTTCATTATTCATTTTAGGCCCACCTGCGCTTTCTTCGACCGCGGTCATCGTTTGACTCCCCTGGCGAGCGGACATGCCTATTCGGGAGTCATGTCGTGACAAGAACGATTCTCTATAACCTGATTCAGATTCTCTTTGTCCTGGTTTTCGCTCCGCTCTACTCCGGCGTTCTTTCCCGTTTCAAGGAGATTGTGCAAAGCAAGCGTGGCCCAAGCATTTTCCAGCCCTACCGCGACCTTTGGAAGCTGTTCCACAAGGACGAAGTCATTTCCTCGGAGACGACCTGGATCTTCCGAATCACTCCTTATTTGGTATTCATTACTCCGATCTTCGTAACCGTTTTGATTCCTGTTTTGACAGATTATCCGCTGGCGTTCGCTTTCATGGGGGACATGCTCGCGGGTGGTTTTTTTCTTGGCTTGGGTGGATTTTTTGCAGCGCTGGCCGCGGTTGACACCGGCAATCCATACGGCCCGATGGGAGCGAGCCGGACGCGGATGGTGGGATTCCTTGCGGAGCCCGTGTTCATGATTGTGTTCTTTACAGTTTCTTTTGTGGCGCAATCGACCATCCCGTTTATTGTTCAACAAAAGTGGATTGAAAATGCGGGGGCTTTTTTTTCACCGGCGCACGTACTGCTCCTTGCAGCGTTCCTGATGCTCATTCTGGCCGAGGGAGGCCGGATCCCGGTTGACAACCCTGCAGGCCACTTCGAACTGGCCATGATTGACGAATCAAAAGGACTGGAGTTCTCCGGCAGGGGCGCAGCTCTGATGAAGTGGGGCGGCCAGATGAAGTTCTTGGTACTGGCCTGCATTTTTCTGAACGTGCTTTTGGCGCCCTGGGGCCTTGCGCAGGGGTTGGAAATAATGCAGATCCTTTCTGCGGTGCCGCTGATTCTGATCAAGATTCTGTTGTTTGCGATTCTCTTGGTGAGCATCGAAACATCGCTCGCGAAACTGCGGTTGTTTCGCATAAGCGAGTTCCTCGGAGCGGCTTTCATTATTTCCGTAACGGCCATGATCGTCAGTATTTTTGTCGGTTCATAGAACCGGGGGGAGTTGTGCACAGCGTACAGATGCCGGTGGGCGAGTCCCTAAATACTCTGAGTGCCGGGCTGATCCTGATCTGCTCCTTCGCTATGGTTGGGACGCGTCAAGTGCAGGGCGTGCTGAGGTTTTTTATCGTTCAGTCGCTTCTCTTGGCCGCGTCGTCCTTCTTGCTGGGTTTTGACGAACACTCGATTCACTTGTGGGCCCTGGGCATCATTACGATCGTTGCAAAGGTGATCGTGATTCCATGGATCTTGAAACGCACGCTGGCGCGTGAACTCTATGTACGGAGGGAGATCGAGCAGACCGTCAACATTCCCGCGTCGCTCTTGCTTTCACTCCTGTTGGCAGTGGGCGCAGAACTTCTCGTTGGCCCCCTGAGTTCAGCGATGGGAAACCTCGTGGTTCAAGTCAATTTGCCGATCGGTCTGGCCTGCGTGCTGATCGGCGCGTATTCATTAGCCGCTAGGAGGGAGGCTGTCCCACAGCTGATCGGAATCTTGGCGATGGAGAATGGCGCGTTTCTTGCAGGTATCGCGATTGCCGCTGAACTTCCCTTAATTGCGGAGTTGGCCGTTGCGATTGATGTCGTGCTGATTGTGGTGATTGTGGGACTGCTGACACGGGACATCAAACGCACGATCGGGACGACCGAAGCGGCCGGCCTCAGCGAGTTGAAAGAGGAGCCGGAATCATGGCGCTGATCGCGGTTGTCGTCACTCCTCTAGTTGCGGCCTTTCTGTGTTGGCTGCCACCGATCCGAAAAATTGCTTGGCACGTCACTGTCTTTCTTTCGTGCGTCGAGTTTGCCTTGGCAGTCGTGGTTTCAGCCGGGGTGATTGCGCGCGGGAGCGTGATAGGAGTATCGGGCTGGTTTGAGGCGGACGGATTGGCAGCGCTTGTAATTCTGATCGTGAGTTTCGTATGCGCGCTCGCGGCGGTCTTTTCTGGCGGCTACATGAGCCAACAAAAAGGACACGAGGATCGATTGTGGTGGTTCTATTCGATGTACAACTTACTCGTGTTCGCTTTGGTCGTGGTACCCGCGCTAGCAGAGCCGAATCTCGTGTGGGTGGGAGTCGAACTGGTGACGCTCTTCTCCGTATTGCTTGTCAGCTACGAAAACACGGTCGGCGCACTCGAAGCAGCGTGGAAGTTTTCGGTTCTGACGATCATGGGCGCGCCAATTGCATTGTTGGGCTTTCTGGTCCTGTTCTGGGCTTACCGCACAGGAGTTGGACACCACCCAGAGACATGGGAAGCGCTCCGCGCCTCAGCGTCATCTATGTCGCCCGCGCTGCTCAAGCTGTCGTTTTTGTTGGTGTTCGTGGGCTTCGGAGCGAAGACCGGTTTCGCTCCAATGCACACATGGCTGCCAGACGCACACAGCCAAGCCCCCACTCCCATATGTGCGGTCCTGTCCGGCGTCAAGACTACTGTCCCTTTGTACGTCATTTTGCGTTTTCTGGGCATTCTGCTTGGACGACCAGAAGTGCATATTGGCGGCTTCATGATTGTGATGGGCTTAATTTCGGTTGGAATCGCCGCGTTCCTGCTGCTGCAAGTTCGCGATTACAAGAGGATGTTTGCGTATTCCACGGTCGAACACATGGGCATCATTCTGACAGCGGCAGGGCTGGCAACGCGTGCATCCGATTTTGGATCAGTGTCGCAGATGCTCAACCACTCGATCACCAAGTCCCTTTGCTTCTATGTAGCGGGAGCAATTCTCATGACGCTCGAAACACGGGAGATTAAGTCGATTCGCGGCTTGTTGCGGATTTCCCCCTTCGAGGGAGCGGCGTTGCTGTTCTGTTCCCTGGCCATTGCTGGCGCTCCGCCATTCCCGATCTTCTTGAGCGAGTTTTCGATTCTCGGTTCGGGAGTGCAGGCGGGGCATCCCGTCGTGGTCACGATCCTTGCGACACTGATTGTCATCGCGTTCGTGGGTCTGATGATGCAAGTGAATCGCATGGTCTTTGGCAAACCAATAGGTCCGCCGAGACGAGTTGAAATACCTCGGACTTGCCGCGTTGCGATAGTGATGGCAGCCATACCCGTAGCCGTCCTCGGTGTCTACATTCCGGCACCGCTGTATCACCTGCTGAATCTCGCGGCGCAGCAATTAGGAGGTCGCTGACATGACCGCGATGGATCGTCGCAGCTCACGCCACTTCAACGGATCGAACTTGAGGCAGTGGCGGCAGCCGTGCAAGCGCAGTTCGG
>JASHRL010000359.1 GCA_030037355.1 Candidatus Acidiferrales bacterium
GGAGGTCCCCAACTGCCGGCGGCGTACGGTACGATTTTCGGTTTTTCCTCTAGCAGCGGGGTATACAGCTTCCAGGAGGCTTCGACCCAGTCGTCGCTCACAAAAAGCGTAGGATCACCCCGCAGCACATCGAGCAACAGCGTCTCGTACGCTTCCGGCAGCGGGCCGAATTCTTCCGCGTATCGGAAATGGAGATCGCTTCGTTGGATCTTCACGTCCTGCCCCGGCGCCTTGATTTCGAAATAAAGATCGAACCCTTCATCTGGTTGAATGGCAATGACCAATGAATTTGACTGAATCCGATCGGGATCAAAAGGCTTGAAGATCCACACCGGCGGCCGCCGGAAATTGACGACGATCTGGCTGGCCCGCCGTGCCAAGCGCTTTCCTGTACGCAGAAAAAACGGCACGCCATGCCAGCGCCAATTTTCGATCTCGAGTCGCATAGCGACGAAGGTCTCGGTTTGCGAATCTTTCGCCACCCCGGGCTCTTCGCGATACGCCGGCACAGGTTTTCCTTCAATCGTTCCAGCTGTGTATTGTCCCAACACCACGTCTTCCAAACGAATGGGGAGCACCGAATGCAGCACCTTCACCTTTTCTCGGCGAATGGACTCCGCGTGAAACGCCTCCGGCACTTCCATCGCTGCAAGCGTCGCAACCTGCGTCAGATGGTTTTGCACCATGTCACGCAGCGCGCCCGCAGTTTCGTAGTATCCGGCGCGATGCTCGACACCAAGCGATTCCGCCACCGTGATCTCGACGCTCTCGATGCGGTCGCGATTCCATTGCGGTTCGAACAGCGAGTTTGCAAATCGAAAGACAAGCAAGTTCTGGACCGTTTCCTTGCCAAGGTAATGGTCGATGCGGTAGACCTGCTCCTCCTCGAAGTTAGCGTGCACCACTCGATTCAAATCCTGCGCCGACTTCAAATCTCTCCCAAACGGTTTTTCGATCACCAGGCGCGTCCACCCGCGGCTCTTGTTCAGACCAGCCCTTCCCAGACCGGCAATCGCAAGGGGAAACACCTTCGGCGGCAGCGCCAGATAGAAAACGTGATTCCCCGGCAATCCGCGTTGCTCTTCCAAAGCAGCAATGCGCTCGGCTAATTTGCGGTAGTCTTCATCCGTACCCTGAGCGATCGTTTGATAAAAAAGCCGCTCGCTAGAAGTCGTGTCCGCGATCTGCTCTCTTGGGATGCCTTCATCTTCGAGGTCCTTCGAGCAACTCGCTCGAAAACTCGCGTCGTCCAAATTCGTCTCAATGCCCACGCCCAGGATTACGCTCTTGGGCCCCACCGCGTTACCTGCGATCAAGCTATTCAATGACGGCAGAAGTTTCCGCCCCACCAAATCGCCGGTCGCTCCCATAATCACAAATAAATGCGGATCGATCTGTGCTGCCATTCGTGTCCCCTTTTCCCAGGCCGTCCTGCGGTCGTTATTTTCAGTTTTTCACGCGAACTCCACGCCGTATTTCTTCAACTCCTCCTCCATTTGTGTCGCGTGCCGAAAGTGAATCGTGCGCATGCCCATCTCACGCGCACATTCCAGGTTCAGGCCGCGATCATCAATAAAGACGCACTCCTCTGCCACGCGCTGTGTGATGCTCAGAGCCAGACGGTAAATTGCCGCATCCGGCTTGCGCACTCCGAGATAGCATGAGCTGAGGAACACATCGAAGTATTCGCGCAACTTGAATTGCTGGATGCGATACTCGTTCAAATCGCGCGATTCGTTATTCAGCGAACCCAAAAGATACTTCCCTGTTTCCGCCAAACGGCGCATCACCGCCAGCGTTTCGGGAATCGGCTGCGATTGCGAATAAATGAAATCGACGAATTCTTTCTTTGTGAATGAGCGGTCGCGGTAAAAAACGACGCGATCCAGATACTGTTCGAGGCTTGCATCGCCAATCTCGAACGCGTTCAGCATCAGCTCGTGGCGATCTTCGAAATCCTCCCAATCGAGATGGAATTTCACGGCCGCTTCACGCCGGGCTGCGCGATCCCAGCCATTGGAAAGAATCACTCCGCCCACATCGGAAAATATCGCTGTCACTCGCGTCAACAAGCACCTCGCATCAGCACGATCCTGCCGATTCCCAAACAGCCTCGGCGCAATTCTTCTTTGCAATCCATCGGAAGCAGAGTAAATGATATCAAACGCGAGATGAGTTCAGAGAATTGAATGCTTCGGACGACTTCGTTATGAAGCCTTTCATTTTCACCGTTGGCCATTCAAATCGTTCGATAGAGGATTTCATCGCGCTTCTGCACGGCCACAAAGTGCAACGCCTCATTGACGTGCGCACCATTCCCAAATCCCGTCACAATCCGCAGTTCAATTCTGACGCGCTCGCGACTGCTCTTCGCAAGTCGCATATCGCCTACACGCACATGAAAAATCTCGGCGGTCTGCGTCACGCCCGCACCGATTCGTCAAACACCGGCTGGATTAACTCCAGTTTTCGCGGCTTTGCCGACTACATGCAAACCCCCGAATTCGCTGCCGCTCTGGCCCGGCTTGAAAAATACGCCACTCACAAACGCTGTGCCATCATGTGCGCGGAAGCCGTTCCCTGGCGCTGCCATCGCTCCCTCATCGCGGACGCGCTCACCGTTCGCGGCCACGCGGTTGAACACATCATGACTCCCACGCGTGCCGATCTTCACGAACTTACGCCATTCGCGCGCGTCCGTGGCGCACAAATCACCTATCCGCCGAACAAGGCGACGCGCGCGTACGCCGCGAAGCAGGCTCACACGATTGATTCGCGGAAGCATCTGGAAAAACGCCGGGCGGTTTCAACTGGCGGTAAAAGTGCCGGCAAAAAGAAGAAATAGAGGGATGCCAAGCGTGCAGGATCGTCCCGCGCCACACAGGGTAGCAATCAGCGGATTATATCTTCCGAGTTTGGCCGCGTGTAGAACCCCAGGCTCTCGGGCGGCGGCAGCTCTCCTAGTGTCGAAAAGCCGTCTTCCAACCCATCGATGACTTCTATCTTCCGTTGAATATTGCCCGCAGCGCTATCGTACCGAACCGAAACATTTCCCAGCCAGCTCTCACCGTTTTCGGCGAGCCAACGCTTCGCATATTCGCTGCGCAGTTCCGTCAATCCCTCGCGCAAATCCTGCAAATCTCCGTTAATTGAACTGAGCGTCTCCAGGTTTCTCATCACGTTGCCCGTCTGCCTCATATCCATATATGCAGCCCAATATGCTTCGCTCATTTCCTGCGTGTATTCGAATTTCATCCCCAGCGTATCCAGACGTTTCGCGGCAAAAAGCAAGTCGTCTAAGGTGTCAGCGTTCATTTTTGCCTTGGCGCGATTTTCAAGAAGCGACTCCCACGCATGCTCCGCGTCCACGCGCAATTCGTGCGTCACAGGTTCCGCCATCGCCGCATCGTTCGATCCGATTTGTGAAAAGGGATCGCTCCAGAAATAACGCACGTGTGTCCCGTCCATCTTCATTCCGTCGAGGAGAGTATCCGTAGCGGCGAGTTTGTCCAAAATGTCCTCGAACGTGTGATCTTCGTTGCGGTAAAACGCCCAGTCGTAGCTGTCGCGGAATCGCTCGACAGATGACTCGCCTGCTTGCCATCCACACGCAGCGCCAAATACGAGCCCCGGCCAGTCCATTCCGCCGAGTTCCTCGCCTCTGTCCTTCCACTCCGTATTCAGCACTCCGATGGCGCCAAACTTTTGCCCATCGCGAGTCAGATTTGCGATGTTGCGGAAAGATTCATTGAAATCGGGATAGAGCCGCCGCCAGTTGGAAATTCCCGGCGAAACAAAAATCGGCAGCCCTGCTTTTTGAAACGGAGCCAGTCGATTGTCGTACGAATCCTCCGGTTCATAGGTCCATACGACAGCAATCAAATCCTTGGGCAAAGTCGGCAGTAGGTCCGGGAACTTTTCGGCGATGTCCGCCCAAAACATGGTTTGTTTGTGATACGGCTTGAGCATTTCATCCAGCTTGGCGATATGTGCGAGATAAACCTGCCCTAATCCCTTTTCTGCGATGAGCTGTTTGGTTTGTCCCTGGCCGAGCTCGAATGTCTCGTCCGCCCCGATATGAAAAAACGGTCCGCTGAATAACTTCGCCATCGGCTCGACTAATTTCTCGATCAAATCGTACGTTCCCGGCTGAGTCGGCGTCAGCACAGAGCCATGAGGAATTTCCGCCAAGTCGCTGTAAATGTCGTAACGCAAAATGTTGTGCACATGGCCGAAGGTCTCAAGCTCCGGCACAATCGTGACGTAATATTTTTTCGCGTATGCCACAAGCTCTGTGATTTCTTGCGGCGTCAAGGCGTCTGGTGGCGCAAATAATTCGTTTCCCTCGACCTTGAATACATCCTCCATGTACAGTCCGTAGAGGTTGAGCTTGTACCCCGCGAGCACGCGAATCTGATTTTCCATGAATGACAGCGTCGGAATCGGCCCGCGGCTGATGTCAATGCTTACGCCACGCCACTTCATCGCCGGCCAGTCGCGAATTGCGACCGCCGGGCAATTCAAGTCTCCGCCTGCGTCATTTCCCTTCGCGCTTGCCGGATGGAGCAATTGCCGCAAAGTTTGCGCGCCATAAAATGCGCCCTGCTCACTTCCGCCCCCGACGAGAATCCGGTGGCTATCGGCTGATATCGCATACCCCTGCGCATCGAATCCATTCTGCATCGCCAGACCCGACGCCCTCAGCGCGTCGCGCAACTTCGCGTCTTCCATCGCATTCCCGACATAAATAAAATCGGAACCACCCGGCATTTCTTTCGCATCGGAAATTTTCGGCTTCCAGCCAGTCCATCGCGAAATTTCTTCCGCCAGCATCTGCGCGCCCTGGAAGTCCGCACCGCCGATCGAACGCTCGACAATAATTCGCGTGTGCCGCGCCACGCGAAACGACTCGCTGCCGGCTTCCTTCACTTCCCGTGGCTGTGGAATCAACTTCAAATCGGAGCCACGCGCCCGGCCCACACCCATCCCGCTCGCCAGAATCGCTACGCCACAAATCCACGCGCTTCGAAGCGTCATCCTCTGCTCCTCATTTCGGCATTCAACCTATGCGTCATTTTCTCCACGCCTAATCCTTCATGCCGTGAAGCTGCGTAGTATACTCGCGTATCTGCGGGGTAGCCGAATTCTCTTCGCTATGTGTTCCTCCCGCGCCCAAAGCCTGACCGCGAAATCTCTCTGCGTCCGAATTTCTTTGCTGTATCATCTCCCATCATTTCGCCTCGATGGAGATGCTTATGAATAATTTTCGGATAGTCCTGCGCGCGTCAGTCTGCGGAGCAATTCTGGCCCTTCCCTTCTTGCCACTCAGCGCACAGGCCCAATCCACGGCCACGCCATCTGTTCCTACGATCGAGCAGGCGATGGAGATGAAAAGCGCCTCAGACCCGCAGATTTCCCCAGATGGCAGATTTGTCGCTTATCTCGTCACGCACACCGATTGGGATGAAAATGCATTCGTCCGTCAAATCTGGATTAGCGTTCCCTCGACGGGCGATCGGTATGCGCTCACGCAGGGCAAGAAATCCAGCACCGACCCGGCGTGGTCGCCCGACGGCAAGTGGCTCGCGTTTCTTTCTGATCGCGCATCCTCTCAGCCAGACGCGAAGCCGGACACGACTCAGATTTACATCATCTCCCCGACGGGGGGCGAAGCGCGCCAACTGACCAATGTCGAAACCGGCGTCGATAGCTTCTCTTGGTCACCCGACGGCAAACACATCGCGTTCACTGCCGAAGACCCTAAAAGCGACGCGCAAAAAGCACGAGAGAAGAAGTATGGCGACTACCACATCATCGACGGCGACTACACCATGTCGCATCTCTGGATTGTCGATGCTTCATGGCCCGCCGACGGTTCACTTCCCAAGCCCGCGCGGCTCACTTCCGGCCAGGATTTCACCGTGCAGGGCTTCCGCTGGTCGCCCGACGGAACGCGCATCGCATTCGACGCCACCAAAGACCCTCCGCTCGCCGACATGGGTACCGCGAACATTTACATCCTCACCGTCGCCGACAAATCCTTAAGGAAACTCACCAACGCGCCCGGCCCCAACGAAAATCCCGTTTGGTCGCCCGACGGAACGCAAGTCGCTTTCAACACCCACAACGGCGATGCTGATTTCTTTTACACGAACGCCGTCATCGACGTCGTCAGCGCCAACGGCGGCACGCCGAAAATCCTGACCGCCAATTTCGACGAAGACGCCGAGCTGATGGAATGGTCGCCGCAAGGAATCTACTTCGAAGCCGGGCAGCGGACGTACAGCCACGTGTTCCGGCTCGATCCGCAGAGCGATGCCATCACGCGAGTCACTTCGCCGGACGACTTTCACACAGGCGGAGTTTCCTTCACTCACGATTTCAAAACCATCGCCTTTAGCGGCATGACGGGCGACAACCAATTTGGGGAAATTTACGTTTCGCCGGTGGATTCCTTCGCGCCGAAAAAGCTCACCGACATGTCCGCGCAGTACGCGAATTTCCATCTGGCGACGCGCGAAGTGATCCAGTGGAAGTCCGGCGACGGAACGCCCGTGGAAGGAATTTTGATCAAGCCGGCGAATTTTGACCCGTCGAAAAAATATCCGCTGATGGTCGAAATTCATGGCGGCCCGACGGGCACAAGCCTCGCCGTGCGCTCGCCGGATCGTTACTATCCGATTGAACTTTTTGCCGCGCGCGGGGCCGTCATTCTCGAGCCGAACTATCGCGGCTCGGCGGGGTATGGCGCGAAGTTTCGCGCGCTCAATGTCCGCAATCTTGGCGTGGGCGATTACGCCGACGTGATTTCCGGTGTGGACTACGTGATTTCGCAGGGCTACATCGACCCGAAGCGCGTCACGTCCATGGGCTGGAGCGAGGGTGGATACATTTCCGCGTTCATCACCACCTACAGCGACCGTTTTTGCGCCGTCTCCGTCGGCGCGGGAATCTCTGACTGGATGACCTATTACGTGAACACGGACATCACGCCGTTCACGCGGCAGTATCTGCATGCGACGCCGTGGAGCGACCCGGAAATTTACAGAAAGACTTCGCCGATCACGTACATCAATCATGCGCACACGCCGACGCTGATTCAACAAGGCAGCCGCGACGCGCGCGTCCCTGTGCCCGATTCCTGGGAGCTTTATCGCGGGCTGATGGACCGGGGAGTGCCGGTGAAGTTCGTGCTGTATCAGGGCTTCGGGCATCCGATCACCAAGCCCAAGGAGCAGCGCGCGGTCACGCAGGAGAACTGGAACTGGTTCGCGCACTACATTTGGGGCGATCCGCTGCCGGACGACCTTAAGTGAAGTGGCTAGTGGCCCTTCGACTTCGCTCAGGACAAGCGAGTGACTGGTGGCTAGCAAAGACGCTGGCGATCTGAAAAGTGCGCAAAAATTATCGATTAGAAATTTGGAATTCGCTGATTTTGGGTGAGTTAGCGGAATTTCTAATAAATCGCCCTCAGCAGCGGGTCTCGCTTCGGCTTGTTTCCGATTAAATCCAGCGACTTGAAATAGGAAAAATGCATATCTCTGGCGATTAGAAATGGGTCCGAGTGTTTGTTTTGTGTGAGTTACGACGATTTCTAATTTTTCATAAGTGCCAGAGGTCTGGCGATTAGAATTCCCGCCTCGGCGGGCAGGCGTAAGATGGCGCGAATCGGAAGGTAGTTTCATCAGCTTAACTGCGTGCTCTCCATGTTCCTTCCCAAAAAGGGAAAGGCCGCCAATTGGCGGCCTTTCGCGGCGCTAAATTTTCAGCCCGTATACGATGTGTATCAGAGAGTTAACTAAAAGTCAAGGAAAAACGGACCACACCAGAGGGAGTTTCCTGTGCTAGCTACGGAGTCTGCGTCTTGATTATCTGTCGTTCGACATACTGACTTCCGGAAGGGGATATTCGCGCTTTCTGCTGATCTTCGTCGTATTCGATCAGCCTTTTCTTATGGAGAGAACGGAGGATGTTCGCTCTGAAGAGCGTCGCATCGCTGTATTCAACGGACTTTAGAAGGTCTCCTTCCGTCATCCATGCCGGTTTCGTATACAGGAGCAATAGCACTTGGTGGTCCTTTTTCATTTTAGGGTCGAGCACACGCTTGATGTCCCCGAGGTCCCAAACTAGGCTGATCTTGCGTTGGACAAGCGCGTCAACTGTTTCTTGCGCTTCATTGGTCGACACGTGATGGAAAATACGCACCAATTCAGCTAGGACCCAGCTTGCGATGCTGCACACAACCGTCGCGTCCATGAAGTTTGGATTGACGTCGCCGCCAGCATGGCCGACGCCACGATTGTTACGGATGTCATACAAGGCCATTAAAGTCCGGGGAATGAGGATACGTAGACTTCTGTCTCCGATCCGCGTAGGGTTCGCAGGTAGTTTTTCCAGGTCGGAGCAGGCCTTCACCATGTTGGGAGGCTTTGATGGCTTCGCTGCGAAGGTACCTTTAATCGCCCCGTAGATAATTGTGTAAACAATCTCGCAGAACTTGCCCCCATTTAGCTCAGAGGGTTCCCATCGATGCTCGGCAAAGTTCGTGACGATGTCTTGGTAGCTTTGAAAGAGTGGATCTCGCAGTCCGACAGGGATGTTTGCCAGTACTTTGGACGCGTTGAGCATCGGTTATTCTTGCGTGAGTTGCTTTACGAGGTCTGCTCCTCGTTTCAGTCCAGGCACCGTGAGTCGCCAGCCTGTCTTTTTCGTGCCGCTTAGAAGGTTTCCTATTTGCCTGACATACGATGAGTGATTATTCTTATCGTAGCAGCCAAGCTGTTTGCACACCTCGCGCGCTGCGTCGTCGCTGAAAGCTGTGTCGCCTGTTCCTAGCAGTCGGCTTACACCGCAGAGGACATAAGCGTTGTGGACCATGTCCTTTGTGCTTCCTGGGACATGTGAGGCGATTACCGGAATGCTTTCAGCCTCGACATCGAAGACGTTTCCGATCTGAGCCGCCGTAAGGGTATTTTGCTTCAT
Source organism: Candidatus Acidiferrales bacterium (assembly GCA_030037355.1). Lineage (GTDB taxonomy): Bacteria > Acidobacteriota > Terriglobia > Acidiferrales > UBA7541 > DAHUXN01. Next base: position 8,983 of record JASHRL010000359.1, read on the forward strand.
CCAGTTAGTCGCCTTCGGAGGGAAATGACCCACGTCTGTGCCGGCTTTTTCGTCCGCGTCGCCGGGGTGCCCGCTAGGTCGCGAGTCGTGCGGGCTGTGAGGCTTGATTTCGGTGGTTTCGCCTAGCAATGTGAGCGCTGCGCTGATCACCCGTGCGCGGCTTTCTGAGGAGAGAGGCTTTAGCAGCGCAACGACCTTGACTGCCACCTCCTCGGTGTTTGGTTCGCGCTTAGATTTATTTTGCGTAGAGTCGCCTCGGTGCGTTTTGGGATTCTCGTTTCGCGTCATTGTCACTAGCCCGACTTACGACGTTTTGCTTTCGATGGCTTCCGTTTACGGGTAGGGTTTTCCTCCATGGCAGCCTTTACCCTGTCGCGATCGGGGAGAGCGTCGACAAGGGCCTCTCCACGGGACGTGATTTGTTTTGCGCCGCCCCCTGCTGCCGCGAGGTATCCGCTCAACGCCGCATTATTGACCGCGACTGCAGAGTTGGAGAACGGCAGCCCCGCTGCCTCTCTGTTTAGATCGGTCAGGTTTTTCGTCTTGAATTGCGGTGTCTTCCTGCCGTGAGTAAGGAAGTACGCCAGGGACGTGATCCGCTCCGCGTCTGTCTTAGGTTTCTTTTGTGCCATGAACTGTTTCGGCGTGCTCGTTGTACCCGAAGGAAAACCGGCCGTGGTGCCTGGGGGAGGCTGCGGGGCAGCTACTTGGTTATCGGGGCCTACCGCGAGAATGGTTTTTGGTAACTCAAGTTTGTCAACCAGCCAGTTCAACACTCGTTTCTGGGCGTCGGGTTCTAGCTGCGACAGCGCGTTATACGAGATCTCCATCGCCCTAACTTCCGCGTCAGCCTTTGACATCAGGGCTCCTTCGATTACGGTTGGGATAAGTGAACCGCCCACATGTTAAGCTGTGGGTCGGAACAGGGATTTTATCATGGAAACGTTGTGGTATGTACTCATCGAGCAAGAATTGCCGCCCGCAACGGCAGATTCCCACCTGCCCCCACGGTGGGAAAGCAGCAGGCGGGCCTCACGCCGGCCACACACATCGTGACCGGGTTCGGGATGGCAGCGGACGCGACTCGGGGAGTCGCGCGGCCCGATAAATGCAATCGGGCCCTACAAAGGCAACACGCGGGCGACCCAAGGGTCGCCCCTACGAAGACAACGGCAAAAGCAACAGCAGATTCCCTCCTCCGGCGGGCAGGCCTCACACTGGTCACACACGTCGTGGCCAGGTTCGGAATGACAAAGTAAGACTGAGAACAACGCAATGTTATTGCAGGGCGCGGAGGAGGCGGCGTACTTTTTCTTCGGAGACGACGAAATGCTCGTACTCGCGACCGGGGAGAGCGCCCATGGAGAGCTTTTCATTCCTGAAACGCATCTGGCTCGGCACAGGCACTTCCACTCCCCTGTGCCCGACGTGAACTTCGCGGGCGCCGGTGGCATCGAGGATGCGGCGGACGTTGTGTTCGCGCACTCCGCCACAAACCATGACGCCGATGCGATCGCGCGCAGCGTGGACCAGAGCTTGAATCGCGTCCAAGGCTTGCTCGGCGGCGGGCTCTCCGCCGGACGTGAGGACGCGAGCCGCGCCTGATTCGATTACCTGCTCGAGTGGCACGGTGGGCGCAGCGCGGAGATTCACGGTCATATCGAATGCGCGGTGGAACGTGACGGAGACTGGCCGCGCGAGAGCAACGAGTTCGCGCGTGCGGTTCACGTCGACGGTTCCGTCGGCGGAGAGGATTCCGAGGACGAGGCCATCGGCGCGGAGCTGCTTGGCCATGAGGATGTCGCGCTTCATCGCTTCGAATTCGTGCGCGGTGTAGCAAAAGTCGCCGGCGCGCGGGCGGATCATCACGTGCAGGGCGATTCGTATTTCCTTGCGCACGGTGGCGATCATTCCGGCGCTTGGGGTGGTGCCGCCTGCGGGGAGGTCGGCGCACAACTCGACGCGCGCTGCGCCGCCGCGCTCGGCGGCAATGGCGGACTCGACGGAATCGAGAGAGATTTCCAGCGTGGGCGCGGGCGTCACGAGGCTGAGATGGTAGTTGCCGGGCTAAGCGGAGTCAAACGGCGGAGTCAAACGAACCGGTAAAGGCAGTCTTCAGGGTAAACAAGCAGCGCCGCTATTGGGAGGATGAGTTTTCAATGTTTCGGCATAAGCCGATAATATGGCTGCATCAACCCCGTGCGTGGGAAGAACCTCTCGCCGTCCGGCTGAAATCCGAGTTTTTCAAGGACGCGGTGAGACTTGGAATTCTCCGGATGATGCCCCGCCAGGAGTTTCCGCGCGCCGAGCGTCGAGAAAGCGTAGTCGATAACCGCCCGGGCGGACTCTTCGGCCAGTCCCCTGCCCCAAAAAGCAGGCAGCAACTGGAACCCCATAATGAAAATCCTCTCCGCGAGATCGTGCGGACGCATCCCGCAGCAGCCCGCGAATTCGTTGCCATCGAGAAAGAAAATAGGCCAATACTGAAACGCGTTGGCCTGCTGGCAAGCGATTTCGCGAACTAATCGTTCCTGAACTTCCTCGCGCGAATATGGGCCGCCGATGAAGCGCATTACGTCGGGATCGCACCAGAGAGAAATGGCGAGGGGAAGGTCGTCAGGCGACCAATGCCGGAAGCCCAGGCGCGCAGACTTGAGGAAATAATCTTCTGTTGGAGCGGCAGCCACGCAAAAATTTTATTGCGATGGCCACTTGTGAACAAGGACGAAGATGCCAGCCAATGCGATGCCATAGCACATTCCCGTCGCCAGGAGCTGAATCACATCGACCGTATGAAATGCCTGGAAGCGCGGCCGCATCGTCAAATTGATGAAACCGATCGACCCGACGACAACAGGAAGCAAGATGGAAGAAACAACGGCCTTGGAACGAGCGGACATAATCTCCTCCTCGGAAGGCAACCGCGTGAGGAGACACTATGCTCGAACCGCGATCGCGTCAAGCATCACCTCCCGCACCGGTCGCGTGCTGTGCGTGTCGAAGAGATTTGCAGCGATGGGCCAACCCGTTACGAATGCGAAGCGTCGAAAGAACGTGGCTTGAAAGTTGTCTCAAAAGTTGCCAATCTTAATTCTCCAGCCAGTTGTTTTCATCGTTTGCCAGGCGAGCGTCACAAATACAAGTTTGGGCATGACGCCCGGAGAAAGGCCGGAATATGCTAGGGCGGTTGGTGATGGCGTGCGCGATG
>JASHRL010000360.1 GCA_030037355.1 Candidatus Acidiferrales bacterium
GGCGGACAAGAACAAGCAAACGACAGCGGGGATTTTCTCGACGGGCCTTTCAGAAATCGCTCTGGCAAACTCGCGCGGGCTTTTCGAATTCTACGAAGATACGCGCGCGGAGTTTTCCGTGACCATGCTCGAGAAAGATTCTTCCGGATGGGCGAAGGCCACATCCGCGCGCGTCGGCGAAATCGATTGCGATGCCCTCGCGCAACGTGCCAGCGAAAAATGCGCCAGCTCGCGCTCGCCGCGCGAAGTCCCACCGGGACGGTACACTGCGATTCTCGAGCCTCCCGCCGTTCTGGACCTCGTGGGATTTTTGTTCTACGACTTCGCCGGAACTTGCGTTGCCGATCAGCGCTCTTGTTTCACGGGCCGCATGGGCAAAAAATTGTTCGGCGAGAACATCTCCATTTGGGACGATGTGTATCATCCGTTGCAGCTTGGCCCGCCGTTCGATGGCGAAGGCGTTCCGCGCAAGAAAGTGACTCTCGTAGAGAATGGCGTTCCGAAGAATCTTGTCTATTCGCGTGCGACGGCAAAAAAAATGAAGGCTCAGCCCACAGGTCACGGATTTTCTTTGCCGACGGAAGACGGAGAGGCTCCCTTCAATCTCGTTTTCGCCGGAGGCAATAGTTCGACGGAAGAGATGATCCGCTCGACCGAGAGGGGACTTCTCATCACGCGCTTGTGGTACATCCGCGAAGTAGATCCTTATCAAAAAGTCCTGACGGGAATGACTCGCGACGGCACATTCCTGGTTGAAAATGGCCGCGTCGCCGGCGCCGTGCGAAATTTCCGCTTCAATCAGAGCATCATCGAAATGCTGTCGAATGTCGAAATGCTTGGCCCTGCTGTGCGGGCATCCGGCGAGGAATCATTCGACATGGTTGTCCCCGCGATGAAAGTCCGTGATTTTCACTTCAGCGAAGTCACGAAATTTTAAGCCGCGCCTTCATGCAAATTGCTTAGGGTAAATTCAAGCGCTAAAGTTGCCGGAGAGCTTCGCAACAGGCAGAAGGATGGAATTACGAATACAGCGTCACGCCGAGCCACAACGCAAACGCCAGCACGGCGGCAACAAACAGGAGCGTTCGCACGCTCTTCTTGCGGATAGCCACAACGATGACGGCAAGCCCGCAGACAAGAAATCCCGCCTCCGGCCAGAAGAGAGCGGATGAAGAGGGCCCCTGCAGTTCACTGAGCGCGTGTTGATACAAGACAGATCCCATCGAGCCCAGGCCAGTGAGCGCCGCCGCGACCATCCCCGCCAGCGCCAAGCCGCCCACCCATTGCGGTAGCGCCGACTTGCGCTGCGTTTCGCGCCAGTCCCACCACGTTTGCCCCACAACCAATCCCACAATCAAAACGATAAAGAGGGCCATAGCCTCGCCTGGATGACCACTCTTGTAGTGGGCAATTCGGCGGCCAGGAGGCGAGGTACTATATGGCTTACTATGTGCTTACGTATCAGTGGGTTGGCGTTTGCTATTGTGGCTAGGCGCAAAGTTATTGTCCGAAGATTTGCACATTCTCGCACACAAATTTGCGACAACTGATGCACTCTACACACACCATTCAGCGATGGCTGCAGGCCGAATTGAAGATTCTGCTACGATAACCGTGATGAGACGCCCCTGGGTGATTGGTCATCGCGGCGCGCCAGGCCACGCCCCCGAAAATACGATTGCTTCGTTTCGCCGGGCCGTGGAGCTCGGTGCGGCGTTCATCGAGACTGATTTGCGGCTTTCGCACGATGCGCAGTTTGTGTGCATGCACGATCCAACAGTGGATCGCACGACGAACGGCAAAGGGCTTGTCCGCGAGCTGACTCTCGCGGAACTGCGCGAGCTGGATGCGGGCTCGTGGTACGGATCACAATTCGCCGGCGAGCGCGTCCCCTCGATTGACGAAATTTTGACGTTTGCCCGCGACGCGGATGTGGTTGCGTATCTGGAAGCGAAGATCGATGACGCGTGGGGAGTACATCACGCTCTGGTGAGCGCATTGCGCGCCGCGAAAGAAGCGGCGCGAGCCGTGATTATTTCCTTCGACGCAACATTTCTCGAAAATGTCCGCAAGCTAGACACGACGCTTCTGACAGGATTTCTCTATGAGCAGCCGATGGATGACGCCATCGAAAAGGCGCAGCGGATTGGCGCGCGCCAAATTCTGCCGCGTGCGGATTTGGCGACTCCGGAACTCGTCGCCGCGGCGCATGCGGCGGATCTGCAAGTTGCGACGTGGACTGTCGACGATCCAAACAGGATGCGCGAACTGATTTCCGCGGACGTGAATGGAATCATGACGAATTATCCCGACCGACTCAGCCTCACAATTGCAGACTGCTTCAAAGAAGATTAATGCATTTTCGATTCGCGCAGGCGCGCAAATAAATGTGCAAACTGAGAGAGAGTCAATTCTTCGGCGCGAGCTTTTGATCCAAATCCTGCAGAGGCTAGAGCATCCTGCAACGCAAGATCTGAATAAGCTGCTTTCAAATTGTTGCGCAGCGTTTTTCGTTTCTGAGCGAAGCACTGTTGCAAGAATTTCAGAAAAGCTGCGTCGTTGTCGATATGCAAAGAGGCGCGCTGGCCGGGTAGTTGCATGGCGACCAACGCGGAAAAGACCTTCGGCGGAGGCGAAAACGCGCCCGGAGGGATGCGCAGCGAGATTTCTGGCTGCGCGTAATACTGGCAAAATGCGGAGAGATAGCCATAGTCGCGGCTGCCCGGGTGGGCGGCCACGCGTTCGGCGACTTCCCGTTGCACAACGACGTGAATCGAATCGATCTGGTGCGCATATCTGAACAAGTGCCGAAGAATCGGCGAAGTGATGTAGTAAGGCAAATTGCCATAGACGCGAAAGCGGTCGGCGTTTGTTTTAGACTCAGATGCGCGAAATCTACGACCGACCTCGGCGCCTAAAGGCGCGATTGGTGCGGCGGCGTTCGGCACGGCTGAAGCCGTGCCCTGACGAAGCGGAGCGGATGGATCGCTGTCTACAAGCTTCGCGAGATCAACCGAGAGAATGTCGGCTTCGATGATTTCGACATTTCTCCATTGCGAGGCGCGTTCGCGAAGTTGCCGCGCGAGCGCAGTGTCTGTTTCGATGGCGATCAGATGACTGGCTCGTTGCGCGAGGAGTTCCGTCATCTCGCCGTGGCCGGGGCCGATTTCGATCCAGGTGGTGTTTGCATCAGCGGGAAGCGAGCGCGCGATGCGAGCGCGCCATGCGCCGCTTCGGAGAAAATGCTGGCCGAGCTTTTGACGGGACATAAGCAGGGAAGTTTAGCAGTTTTGAGGATACTCATTCCGACAGTTCGAGTTCATTCCTGAGTGGGCCGCCGACGGTGGGCGGGGAATCGCAATAACGGCTAGTGAGGCGCTGTTTGAGGCTGGGCTACATCGGGCCGCGGATAGGGAATGATGCCATAGGGGTCGTAGCCGATGAGGATTCGATCCGGTTCCACAAGCATGGTAACGGGTTTCACCGCTGCTGCGTCCGCCGCGGAAAGACAATAATCTCCGAGGAGATTTCCGTCTTTATCCAGCTCGACAATCTCTCCGCCAACCGCAGCCCAAATTTCCTGGCCTGATGGATCCGCGGCGATGGCGTCGACAACGGGCCTTGATCCGGGCGGGCCCGCGTTTTGGGTGAGTTGTAAACCGAGTTCCATACGGCCGCCATTTCTTCGTCCTCCTCCCCGGCCGCCGCGCGTCTGGCCTGCCGTGGGGGATGTTCCTCCCGTCCCAGCGGTAGTGGCATCGGACGAATCGCTCGATGAGTCATTCGAGCTCGACTTCGATCCGTCAGTTGAAGACGAAATGGTTCCGAGGCCAGCAGTAGGAATTCCTGTCCTGACGGTCCAATTTCCGCCGGTAAAAGACTGATCGACTGGCAAAGCACTCTCATACGCGCGATATCCATAGCCGTCATACTTACGGATGGTAGGAAGGATGCGAAAAGTCAGATCGAGATAGAGATTCCCCGCAGAATCGCCATAAAACCAACTGCGGTTCAAATGCGGACCGACATCGGAAGGGTCGTCGCTATCCGGCACATCCTGTGAATTGACATGCGAGGTGCAGATGAACGTGCCCGGATCACACACGACAACTTCGGGATCGCTGGCTTCGCCAAAGCTGCGATCCACTTCGCCGTTTGTCGCGTCATAAATGTCCACGAGATTTTTCGAGGACAAGCTGGCGACGGCGACTTCATCTCCTGCGAGCGGTTCCACCGAGATGGGAGCAAGGACGCGAATTTTTCCTGTCAGGACTCCGTCCGCGGAATAGATTTTGATGGCGTTGGCGCCGCGATCAGCAACGTAGACGCGGCCCTTGGAGTCCAGCTGAAAATCTGCTCCGTAGATGAGGGAGGAATCCGGCGAAGGAGCCGGGGACAACGCCGGCACCTGGCCGATTCGCTTGCCATCATGAGAATAAATAGCGACGGCATTTCCGGGGACGACCAAAACGTAATAGTTCCCAGACGGTCCACGCCGAATCGTACGCAGACCCGGGCCAACGTCCGGCAATATGCGCGCCATAGGAGCGACGCATTGTTGGCCGCTTTGCGGCCTGACGGTGACGCTCTGCTGAACGGACTGGATTTTCATCTGGATATTCAAGGTCAGCGACGCATTCGTGGCGACCTGAATATTCTGTTGATCGTAGGGCTCGAAGCCCTGCGCCTCGATGTGGATGCGATAGGTTCCGGGAGTGACTCCCGGAAAACTATAGTTGCCGCGCTGGTCGGTCGTGGTGGTGCGCTCGGAATTGTTCGCAGCGTTGAACAGGTGCACGGTCGCGTTTGGGATCACGGCGCCGCTAGGGTCGGTGACACTGCCATGCAAAGAAACAGGTGACTGGCTTAGAGCTGGAGCGCCAGCTAAGAGAAAAAGTGATGTCCACGCCGCGACTCGGCACACCTTCCACAGGAACTTCATGACCCTACCCCAAAGCAAGCGACCAAATGCTGAATTAAAGGCACGTAGCGGCTTCTGACCCGCACGCGCCTTTCACGAGATGCGCTAATCATTGGAAATGTTGCATGATTTTGGGTGGGATTGGCAAGGAACAAGGTAGAGCAGGGTGATGGCTTGATGACGGAGGGCATGGGGAAAAATGCTGGCCGAGCTTTTGACGAGACATGAGGAATTAAAGTGTAGCAGCAGGAACTATGTGAATCGACCCTCTGCGTTGTCCTTGAATTTGCTGTGCTCTTTCCAAATTGCATAAATGTTGAGAGTGGCGAGCCAATCGAGCAGCGCTTGCTTTGGCCTTTTGGGGACGAGAATTGCTAGATTTGGTTTGTCAAATTGCTCCTCTCCAAGGTATGAATAGTCGAGAAGCTGCCCGACAGCCATGCGTATGTATTCTCGCGTCGTTGCGCATTTTGCCTCGATAAGGTTTGCGCGATCCTGTTCATAAGCATCGCAGCGGAGACCTTTGTAACTCACGACATTGAGTTTGCGCCCACTTCTTCCTAGCCACCCTTGATACTCGCTTACAAGTCTATTCTCCTTCCGCACTGCGGTTTTCACTTGTTTCCTCGTTCTGTACTCATATTCAGGCTCGCCTTTGTGATGTAAGGGCGCTAATCGAATAACCGGGGCAGGGTTTGGATGAGCGTCCGGTACCATTGCTTCGAGACCAAGCTGTCGTTGCATCCACACACAGACGCTCCTGTGTTTCTTGTTCTGTGGCTTAAGCTCCCGCAGCGCCTTGTGTTGCCGAAGGACTTGTATAATGCCGTTGGGAGCGGGCGTTGAAACCAGCGACTTGAAAGGACGGAGTAACCGGAGCGAGCCAAATCTGCGCTTCGGATTGAGTCCGGTGAGATGTGTTCTGAACGTGTCGACCACGGCTCCGAGCCCGACGAGTTCCGGTTTATTGTGATGCCGTCTTGCAATTAGCAGGATATCTCCCGGACGCACAATATAAGCAAATTTGTAACCAATTTGATTATGCGGTCTCCTCTGATTCGGCCCCCAACCCATGAATGCGGCTTTATGCTTGATGCTCATATCAGTCCAGTATTTGCTCTGGTTTCCTACGTTTGGCGACACGATCCAAAAACTCCGTTCGCTTAGGTTGTTCAAGGCCACATTGCCTCCGATTGGGACTCGTACAGTGTGACAGCGTTTGGTTTCAGTGGCTGGGGCGAACGACCAACTCGAGCCCAGTTAGTAACGCTATTTGAATCGTCGCGTGTATAATTTGAATGAGGGAAAATGAAGATACTGTTTGTATCGCCGGAAGGGTTGCCGTTTTCGAAGACGGGCGGTTTGGCGGACGTCGTCGAAGCGCTGCCGCGTTCGCTTGTGGCGATGGGGCACCAAATCGCGGTGCTGCTGCCGCGCTATCGCGGAAACCAGGCGTCGCGAACTGTATTGCCGAGCTTGAGCATACCGCTGGGACATCGGATGCGCTTCCCGGCGATTGCCGAAGCGGGCACGTTTGAAGGCGTCCGCTATTTTTTTGTCGACGATCCCGCGTATTTCGACCGCGAGAAACTCTACGGAGATCAGAGCGGCGATTACCCGGACAATCCGCAACGTTTCGCGGAACTGAGCCGCGCGGCGATCGAATTCGCCAAGCAGGTGTGGATGCCGGACGTGATGCATTGCCACGACTGGCAGGCTGCACTCGTTCCCGTTTGCCTGCGCACGATTTACGCCCATGATGCGGCCGTGAACCACTTGCCGGTGATTTTCACGGTGCACAATTTGGGTTATCAGGGATTGTTTCCGCGCACGGCGCTGGCGCTCGCGGGATTGCCTGAAGATCTTTTCCGCACGGATGCTCTCGAATACTACGGCAAGGTGAATCTTCTGAAGGGCGGGCTGGTTTTTTCCGATTACGTCACGACGGTGAGCCGAAAATACGCGCAGGAAATGCAGACGGCGGAATTTGGCTGCGGACTTGAGGGCGTGATTCGTTCGCGCGGCAATCGCGTGGTGGGAATTTTGAATGGCGTGGATTATGCGGCGTGGAGCCCGGAGACGGATACGAATATTGTTGCGACGTATTCGGCGAAAGTGATGGATGGAAAGCGGCTTTGCAAAAAGGATTTGCTCGCGACATTTCATTTGCCTTCGGACAATCTGGGAAGACCGCTGATTGGCATCGTTTCGCGTTTCGTGGATCAGAAAGGATTCGACCTCATCGCGCAAGTGGCTTCGGAACTGATGAAGGAAGATCTGGCGATCGTCGCGCTTGGGAATGGCGACGCGAAGTACGAAAAGCTGTTCCAGGAGCTTGGGAAGAAATATCCGGCGCGCGTCGGCGTGAAGATTGCGTACGATAATATTGTGGCGCACAAGATCGAGGCGGGCGCGGACATGTTTCTGATGCCGTCGCGCTACGAGCCGTGCGGCCTGAATCAGATTTACAGTTTGCGCTACGGCACGGCGCCTGTGGTGCGCGCGACGGGCGGACTGGACGACACGGTCGAGCCGTATGATGCTCGGACGGGAAAAGGGACAGGTTTCAAATTTGAACAGTACGATGGCGCGGCGCTTCTCGGATGCGTGCGCCAGGCCATGGCTGCATATCGCGATTTGAAACAATGGCGGACAATTCAAATGAACGGCATGGCGAAAGATTTTTCGTGGAAAGCTTCGGCAGGCGAGTACGTTAAGCTGTATGATGCAGCGCGGCAGGCCAGAGTCCAAATGGCGGCTGCGTCATCTAATCCATAGCGCGGAACGATTGCGGGTTCGCGCGGAATAAAAAACGAGGGAGATAATGTCACAAAATATTGCAGCGGTGAGCGACGCGAGTTTCCAGTCCGAAGTGCTGGATGCGAGCAAGACGCAGCCCGTGATGGTTGATTTCTGGGCGGAATGGTGTGGCCCGTGCCGCTCGCTTTCGCCGACGGTTGACGCGATCGCCACGGAGCGGGCAGGGAAGCTGAAAGTCGTGAAGATGAATGTCGACGAGAATATGAATACGCCGGGGAAGTTCAATATTCGCGGAATCCCTGCGCTTTTGATTTTCAAGGGCGGGCAGGTGGTGGATCAAGTTGTCGGCGCCGTGCCCAAGGGGCAGATTGACAAGGTGCTCGAGCGGCACATTTCGTAGCTGCCGGGCGAAATTCTCCACAACGGCGCATGAGGCTTCCCTTTCAACGATTAGTTGTCAGCGTTTTCTTTCGAAATGACTGTTTTTCGATTGCGCGAGCCGCGGCTTGCCTTCGCGACGCGCCAAAGGTAAAATAGCTGGTCTGCGCTGGTTGCAAATTCCTCTAAGAGTATCTCCGCCAGAGATTTTTGAGTGTGACGGTGCGGCTGGGCCGGTTGAAAGGCGAGAAATCGATTGGCAAAAGCGATTGCGATTGTCGGCGCGCAGTGGGGCGACGAAGGCAAGGGGAAGGTCGTCGACTATCTCGCCGGCTCCTTTGACTGCAGCGCGCGCTATGGCGGCGGGCACAATGCCGGACATACGGTCATCATCAATGGCCAGCGATTTGTTCTGCAACTGATTCCGTGCGGAATTTTGCGGCCGGGGAAGAAAGCAATCATCGGCGCGGGAGTGGTGGTCGATCCGGCGGCGCTCGTCTCTGAACTCGATAGCTTGAAAAATGGCGGCGTTGATGTGAGCGGGCGGCTCTTTGTGAGCAACCGAGCGCATCTGATTTTTCCATTTCATCGCGAGCTCGAGAAATCCTCGGAAGCGGCGCGCGGACCGCATCGCATTGGAACTACCTCGCGAGGAATTGGGCCAGCGTACGAGGATAAAATGGCGCGGCGCGGATTGCGCGTGTGCGATTTGGTGGACGCAGAGCGCTTTGAGCGCAAACTCCAGCGCGATATCGAGGAAAAAGATGCGTTCAGCCGGGCTGCGTACGGTTCGCCATTGGACACGAAAGGCATCCTAGAAAAGTATCAAGAGCTGGCCGAGCGAATTCGCGGTTACGTTACGGATACTTCGGCGCTGGTCAATCGCGCGCTGAAACAAGGCGAATCGATTTTGTTCGAAGGCGCGCAGGGGACGATGCTGGACATCGACCATGGAACGTATCCGTACGTGACATCGTCGAGCGCGATATCGGGCGGCGCGTGCACAGGCCTGGGTTTTTCGCCGACGCTCATGACCGGTGTAATCGGTGTGACGAAGGCGTACACGACGCGCGTGGGCGGCGGTCCATTTCCTACGGAGATGCCGGATCTCGACGCGCAAGCGGTACGCGACCGCGGAAACGAATACGGCGCTGTGACCGGGCGGCCACGGCGATGCGGATGGCTCGATCTCGTGATGCTGCAGTACGCAGTGCAGCTCAACGGCGTCGATTCGCTTGTGGTGACAAAACTCGATGTATTCGATACGCAAAAAGAGATTCAAGTTTGCGTCGGGTATCGCTACAAGGGTTCGAAGCTCACGGAGATGCCTGCGGAAGTCGAGATTCTCGCGGAAGTGACGCCGGAATACAAAACCGTTGCGGGCTGGCAGAAGCGCACAGATCATATTCGGGAAGCGCAGGAACTTCCCGAAGCAGCACGCGATTATTTGAAATTCATCTCGGATTCGCTGGGAGTCGAGATTGGGATGATTTCAACAGGGCCCGAGCGCGACGCCACGATTGTTCCCCGCGGAACGAAACTCGCCGCCTGGTTGTGAACCGCCATGCTGTCGTTCGAGGACGCTCGCAAGAAAGTCATTGACGTTGTCAGCGGTCTCCGCCGCGTTCCGGCAACTGAAACAATTCAACTGGACAATGCGCTGGGCCGAGTCTTGGCCGAAGAAATTGCGGCGGACCGCGATTATCCCCCGTTCGACCGGGCGGCCCGCGATGGATTCGCTGTGCGCGCCGCGGATTGCAACAAACCCGGAGCCAAACTGCACGTAATCGGCGAGGTTCAGGCCGGCGGCAGCTTCACGCGCACCGTCGGCGCCGCCGAATGCGTTCAGATCATGACTGGCGCGGCTGTACCTCGTGGGGCGGATGCTGTCGTGATGGTGGAGCACACGCATCCGGGCGCGACGCCAGATGAAGTTGTCGTTGAAATTGCGGCTGCCGCGGGGGTGAACTTTGTGCCTGCGGGCTCGGAATCGCGCGCTGGCGATGTTCTGTTGCGTTCACGGACGCGAATCGGATACGCGGAAATGGCGCTCGCGGCGCAAGTGGGCCGAAGCGAGTTGACTGCTTATCGCGCTCCACGCATTGCCATTCTCTCGACAGGGAACGAAGTCGTGCCGGTGAGCGCGCGGCCAGGGCCTTTGGAGATTCGCAACAGCAATGGCGCGTCGCTTGCTGCGCAGGTTCGGCTGGCGGGAGGCGTGCCGGTGATGCTTGGAAATGCGCCGGATCGCGCGGAGGAATTGCGCCGCATGTGCGAAAGCGGCCTTGCCGAAGATGCACTGGTTTTGAGCGGCGGGATATCGATGGGGAAGTACGATTTGGTCGAAAAGGTTTTGCGCGACTTGGGTGCGGAATTTGCGTTTGATGGCGTGGCAATAAGGCCGGGGAAGCCGGCGACCTTTGGAATCTGCCGTGGAAAACCATTTTTTGCGTTGCCGGGCAATCCTGTGTCGACGATGGTCACATTTGAATTGTTTACGACTCCGGCGATGGATATTTTGTGCGGCACCGAGCCGCGCCCGCTGCCGTTGATGAAAGCAAAGCTCGAGAAGCCCGTTGAACAAAAAGCGCCGCTGACGCACTTCCTTCCTGCGAAGGTCGAGTGGTGCAATGGCGAAGCTATCGTATCCGAATTGCCATGGCAGGGGTCGGGCGACATCGCGACTCTCGGGCGCGGCAATTGCTTTCTCGTCGTGCATCAGACGAAACGTACGCTCGCCGCAGGCGATTTGGTGGACGTGCTGCCGCGCCGCGGGCTATTGTAGAGACACGGAAAGGTGGCGATGAAACGCTCGTTGTCCCATTTTGACTCGCGCGGCCGCGTTCGCATGGTGGATGTAACAGCAAAAGGCGCGACGGAGCGTACGGCTGTGGCGCGTGGTTTTGTGTGCATTGCCGCAGGTGCGCTCGCGAAAGTGCGCAAGATGAATACGCCGAAGGGGAATCCGCTCGAAATCGCGCGGATTGCGGGAATCGCCGCGGCAAAGCGGACTTCGGAGCTGATTCCTCTTTGTCATCCGCTGCTGCTAACGCACATAGATGTTGCCGCCAAGCTATGTCAAAATGGAGTCGAGATCGTGTCGCGCGTGACGGCGACAGGGCCTACGGGTGTGGAAATGGAAGCGTTAACTGCAGCTACCGTGGCTGCCCTGACGATCTACGACATGTGCAAAGCCCTGGATCGCGGCATGGAAATTTCTGAAATTTATCTTGTGGAGAAGGCAGGAGGCCGGAGCGGCCACTACGTGAGGCCCGGCTCCGCGCGCGGGCGCTCATGAAGGGTGTTCGAGTTCTCATTGTCGACGATAATCCACTCGTGCTCGAGCTGATGGCCAAGGGGCTCGAATCGCATTGCGACGTGCAGGCAGCCGCCGACGGCGCCGACGCGCTGCTGAAGATTGTCGATGAGGCCCCCGACATGGTGATTTGCGATTACCGCATGCCGGGACTCGATGGCCGGCAGCTTTATGAGAAGTTGCGGGCGCGGTTCGCATCGAAGCCGATCCCGTTCATGTTTGTAGCAAATCGAGCGGATATCGAGGAGAAGCTGCGGCCGCTCGTCGACGGCGTCGAGGACTTCATCATCAAGCCGTTCTTCATCGCCGAATTGGTGCGACGCGCGAAAAAGGTCATCGATCGGTTGCAGCTCGAAAAACTGCAAAAATCCTCCGCACGGCCGGGCGTGATTCAAGGGCGGCTGGAAGAAATGAGCATGCTCGATTTGATGCAGTCCATCGAGATGGGACAGAAGACGTGCAGGCTCACCGTGCGCAGCGGCGGCAACACGTCCGAGATTTACTTTGCGGGCGGGCAGTGCCAGGACGCAAAGATGGGCGCTCTGGAAGGCGAGCCCGCCGTTTATGAAGCTGTGCGGTGGTCCGCGGGCGAGTTCGAAATTGACTTCAACGCTTCGCCGTCGCGAACGACCATCGAGCGATCGACGACCGGCCTGCTGATGGAAGCTCTGCGGCTGATGGATGAGAGCCAGCAGGAGCTGCCCCAAGGACAACCGGGCACGGCCAGCGACTAATCCTTAATTTCGACCTGGATTGTCAGAGTGCCTAGCGACATTCGGGCACGAACCTCAAATGCGGATTTCCATCGTAACAATCAGCGATTCGGTAGCCGCAGGGCAGCGCGAAGACGGCTCGGGGAAAGCTCTGGAGCGACGTTGCCGCGAGGCGGGTTGGGAAGTGATTTCGACGTCCATCGTGGCAGACGAGGAATCGCAGATCCGCAGTCAACTTACCATTTTGGCCGATTCGGGCAAACTCGATGTGATTCTGACGACGGGCGGGACCGGGCTGGGCCCGCGGGACGTTACGCCGGAAGCGACAGCAAGTGTCGTTACGCGGCAAGTGCCGGGACTGGCCGAACGAATGCGTCAAGTGGGCTACGAGAAGACGCCGAATGCCGTGCTTTCGCGTTCGATTGCGGGAATTCGCGGCTCGACGCTGATTGTAAATTTGCCGGGCAGCCCGCGAGGCGCTTTGGAGTCGTTCGACGCCATCGCCAGCCTGATTCCGCACGCGATATCCGTGCTGCATGGAGCGCGGCATGACTAGATTGGCGAGCGAGAGCTGAACAATGGACTCGGATTCCCGTGGCAAGAGCGTTGGCAATGCCGCAAAGCAATTCGCTATCGCGATGCAGATTCCTTTTTCGCTCGTCGTGCCCGTGTTCGCCGGAGGCGCCATTGGCTATTTGCTCGACCGCTGGCTGCACACGAAATTCATTTTCATGATTGTGCTTGGATTTTTGGGATTTGGATTCGGATTGCGCGAAGTGCTGAAGCTAGCAAGCGCCGCGGAAAAGAAAAATGGAGGATGAGGCGAAATCGCTGGCGATTGAGCGGCGCATCGAGCGCTTGATCCTCGGCGTAGGAGCACTGATGGCGCTCGGCGGCGCAGCGGGCTGGGGATTGCGCTGCGGCGTGTCCGCAGCGATCGGCACAGCGCTGTGCTGGGTGAATTTTCGCTGGCTTCGCCAGGGCGCAACGGCGCTGATGCAGTTGGGAATCGCGCAGGCCGGAGCGGAACACGTGCGCGTCCCGCGAAGCGTCCACGCGAAGTTCTTCGGGCGGCTCGTGTTGCTGCTCGTTGTTGCGTATGCTATTCTTGCTTGGTTGCGGTTGCCTGTAATTGCGTTTCTGTGCGGCGCTGTCGCAGTGGTGCCGGCGATTGTGATCGAATTGCTATACGAACTGGCGCACGGCGGTCATCGCTGGAACGCGCTCTGATCGCGGCTGGCGGAATAAATTCCCTGTTGAAGCGGCCTTAGGAGATTCATGGGCGAAGAGCAGGTCTTAGGCGTAACGAAGCTCGTAAACTGGGCGCTGGCCAAGCCCACGCTGGCGCTTTTCGCGTTATTGCACGTTCATCCCGCGAGCACGGAATACCCCATTCCGAATTTCTTCGCCATGGAGCTGGTCGTATTTTTGTTTGCTATCGTTTTCTTTCTCTGGCTCAGGGCGCGACTTTCGATCGAAGCGCCGGGCGACACACAGCAGTGCATGGAATTTTTTCTGACGAACCCGATGGGCGTGGGCGTGAAGGACTTGGTCGATGACATTGTGGGGCACGGAGCAGAGAGACACCTGCCGTTGTTCGGCGCCATCGGGATGTTCATTCTGATCTGCAATTTAGCAGCGGTGATTCCCGGTTTCATGTCGCCGACCGCAGAGGTCACTGTCCCGCTGGGTCTCTCCGTGGTTGTGTTCCTCTATTACAATTACTTCGGATTCAGCCATCATGGGCCCATCGGTTACGGCAAGACACTCATGGGGCCGGTCAAGCCGCTTTCGCCGCTCATGGTCCTCATCGAAACGTTCAGCCATTTCGCGCGCATGCTTTCACTGACGGTTCGACTTTGGGCCAACATGATGGTCGGCGAACTGATCTATGTCGCTTTCCTTGGATTGACGGTGACGCTGTTCCTCTTCCTCGGACATTGGAATCCAGCGGGCTATATTTCCGGGATCGTTCCGGTGGGGATTCCATTGGCGCTGATTGTGTTTCATGTTTTTGAGGCGGTGTTGCAGGCTTTCATTTTCACGGTTCTTGCGATTGTTTATTTGGGCCTGGCGGTTTCGGAAGAACATTAATCCGGCATAATGCGCTGACAGTGTGAGCCCGGCTGCTCGGTGTCCGGGAATCACCTCCTGACGGCCAGTTCATAACGAGGAGAAAAGAATGACAAAGAAAGCTATATGGTTTCTGCTGGCGCTGGCGACGGCGTTTGTGGCCGCGCTGGTTGCCGCACCGGCAACATTTGCGCAAACTGCCGGTGAGGTAGTTAGCAAGGGAATCGACTGGGTGGACGTAGCGGCGGCAATCGGCCTGGGCATCGCGGCAGCGGGCTGCGGCGTGGGCCAGGGAAAAGCCACCGCGGCAGCCTGCGAAGGTACTGCGCGGAACCCGGGGGCGAGCGGCCCAATCCGCATCGCGTTCCTGATCGGCGTGGCGCTCATCGAATCGTTGACGCTCTACGCGCTGGTCATCGTTCTCATCAAGTAGTTCGGAACAAACCGCAGTTGTAAAAAGCGAATTTCGAGGCCCGGGAGCCTGTTGCCAAGCTCCCGGACTTTTTGTTTGCGCGGATAGAGAGTTTGTGCGTGAAACGAAAGGAAACAAGATAGCCGAGGGAAGACAGCGCGTTTTGTTGGGACTAGCGCAGCGACCGCGCGGAGGCCAGGGCCCATTCCATGACGCGGTTGGGCAGGATGCCCAGGTAAAGAGTGCCGAGGGCCGTGAGCAGAAGAACGGTGAACATGGGCATCTGCACCGGGGCGGGAGAAAATTCCTTGGTTGGCTCCCAAAAGTACATCGCGACGACGACCTTGAGATAGTAGTAGGCGCCAACCACGCTATTGAGGCCGGCGATGATCACGAGCCAAACAACGCGGCTATCGAGCGCGGCTGAAAACGCGTAGAACTTGCCGAGGAAACCCGCGGTCGCCGGCAATCCGAGCAGCGAAAACAAAAAGAGCGAAAAACACGCAGCGACCCATGGCTGCTTTGTGCCGAGGCCAGCATAGTCGCTGATGTCGAGCCGCCTCTCGCCCGCGCCGCCGACGTGTGCAACGATAAGAAACGCACCCAGCGTCATCGTGGCGTAGCCCGCCAGGTAGAAGAGCACCGCAGCCGAGCCGAGTTCTGTGGCCGCGACAAACGCCACCAGAATATATCCGGCGTGCGCGATGGAGGAATAGGCCAGCATGCGCTTCACGTTGGACTGCACGATGGCCGCGAAATTTCCGATGCACATCGAGAGCACAGCAGAAACCCAAATGGCCCAGAACCAGATGTGCGATGTGCTGCCGAAGGCGCTATAGAAAATCCTGAGCATTACGGCGAAGGCGGCAGCCTTCGGGCCGCAGGCGAGAATCGCGGTGACGGGAGTGGGCGCGCCTTCGTAGACGTCCGGCCCATAAATCTGGAAAGGCGCAGCGACGACCTTAAACGCGAGACCGATAAAGATCAGCCCCAGACCGAGAATCAGGAGAGTACCCGCGCCGTGGGCGGCGATGGCCTGGCTGACGACGTCAAATCGCGTGCTGCGCGTGGCGCCATACGTAAGCGCGACACCGTACAAGAAAAACGCCGTGGCGAACGAGCCAAGCAGGAAATATTTGAGCGAGGCTTCATTGGATTTCAGGGCGTTGCGGCGAAAGCCCGCGAGAATGTAGGTCGAGATCGAACTCATCTCCAGCCCAACGAACGCCGTGACCAGTTCATTGGCGCCAGCGAGAATCCCCATGCCCGCTGTGGCAAACAAAATCAGCGCGTAGAATTCGCCGCGCTGGATATTTTCGTGGTCCAGGTAGTCGAACGAGCCAAGAATTCCCAGCGCCGCCACGCCGATGACGATGCAGTGCACGAACAGGCTGAACATATCGAAGCGCAGCAGTCCGGAATAGGACATGCCTGCGTTCTGCCACGCCCACCGCAGCGAAATCAGCGCCACCACCGTGCCGGCCAGCCCGAGCCAGCCCATCGAACGCTTGCGCCCTTCGGCGACAAATGGATCGATGAGCATAATCAGCATGCCGAAAACGCACAGCACAATTTCAGGCGCAAGCCGGTAGAGATCTTGGACCGGAGGAAACATTACGGCTGAGTCCGCCTTTCTAAAGTAACGGTGCGCATGGCCAGTTCATGAGCGCTGGGCAAAGCCGGCTGAATGCCCGGAGAAGCCGGAGCGCGCTTCTGGACGTCGTATCCCTTACGGGCATTCACCTGCTCGAGCAAGTCGTTCGTCGTGGCGTCCATGCGATGCGTGAAGAGCGGCGAGAAAATGCCCATGAACAAAATCACGAGCGAAGCGACGATCAGAATGAACCGCTCGCGGCCGGAAGCGTCGGGCAGATTTTCGTTTTTCTCCACGGTGACTTTTTCCAGCGCCACGCGCTGGTAGGCCCACAGCAGATACACCGCCGAGAGAATCGCACCCGTTGCCGCCCAGGATGCCCAGGCGAAGTGCCGCGCGTCAAAAACGCCGATCAGAATCATGAATTCGCCGATGAAGCCATTCAGCATCGGCAGTGCCAGAGACGAAAGGCACGCGAAGAGGAAGAACGCGCAGAGAATCGGCATGGGCTTGGCCAGCCCGCCGTATTCGCTCATCTCGTAGGTGTGGCGGCGGTCGTAAAGCATGCCGCAAACAAGGAAGAGGACACCCGTCGAGACGCCGTGGTTCAGCATCTGGTAGATCGCGCCTTCCATAGCGGTTGGGTTAAACACAAAGATGCCGAGAACCACGAAACCCAAGTGGCTGACGGAAGTGTAAGCAACAAGCCGCTTCAGGTCTTTCTGAATCATCGCTACGAGCGCGGCGTAGATGATGCCGATGATCGCGAGCGTAGCAACCACGGGAGCGGCGCGATGCGAAGCCTCCGGGAAGAGCGGCAGGCAGAAGCGCAGCATGCCATACGTGCCCATTTTCAGAAGGACGCCAGCTAGGATAACGGAACCGGCCGTGGGCGCTTCCGTGTGGGCGTCGGGCAACCAGGTGTGCAACGGGAAAAGCGGTACCTTAATCGCGAAGGCCAGCAGAAATGCCAGGAACAAGAGCATCTCCGTCGTTCCGGACATGGTAATCGTTCCAGACGACAGCATCTGCTGAATCACAGGCAGATCGAAAGTCGGGTTGCCAGCGGCGCTGCTCAGCCGGTAAAGCCACAGGATGGCAACCAGCATCAAAATCGAGCCGAACATCGTGTACAAAATGAACTTCAGCGCGGCATAAATTTTCCGCCCGTGGCCCCAGATGCCGATGAGGAAGTACATCGGGATCAGCATGACTTCCCAGAAGAGGAAGAACAGGAAAAGATCGAGCGAGCAGAAGACGCCGACCATGCCCATTTCCAGAACCAGAAGCATGGCAAAAAATTCCTTGACGTGTTCGTGGATGCTCGTCCAGGAGCAGAGCACCGCGAGCGGCGTGAGGAACGTGGTCAGCAGGACGAGGAAAAGGCTGATGCCGTCGATTCCCATGTGATAGTGAATGTGGATGTTTGGAATCCAGGCGTAGAATTCCTCGAATTGATAGGCGCTCGTCGTCAGGTCAAAGCCACGCAGCAGGAGAAGGGAAATGATGAACTCGACGACAGAGGTGACGAAAGCCAAGCGCCGTATCCAGACGTGGTCATCGCCCTTGAGCAAAAGCAACGCAAACGTCCCCAGCAAGGGGAAGAACGTCAGCACGGTCAGCAAGTAACCTTGGTTCGTCACGCTATTTCACCATCCAAACGAAAAACACAGTGACTGCCACAGCGCCGACAACGACCCATGTTGCGTAGCTCCGCGCATTGCCGCTCTGGAAGTGGCGCAGGCCGCTACCTGTCTCGCGCGAGAGAAACGCTGTGCCATTCACAGTGCCGTCGATGATGCGGACATCGATGATTTTCCAGAGCACGTTGCGCGAGAGCCAGACAATCGGGCCGATAATGAGCGCGCCGTAAATTTCGTCGACGTAATACTTATGCGAAAGCAGTTGATAAATCGGCCGGAATGACTGCGCAATTTTCTTCGGCGCGTCCGGCTTCATGACGTAGAGATAGAAAGCGATAAAGAAGCCAATCAGCGCCACGACGACAGCAATCGCCGCCATTTGAAATTCAAGCGATTGCGCCGGCTCCGTCCATCCCGGATGCGCCTGCAGCATCAATTGCTGCGACGAATTGAAGACGGGATCCAGGAAACCCTTGAAATAATCCTTGCCGCCCCAGTACACGGGAAGCGCGAACCAGCCGCCGACAATTGAGAGGATTCCGAGAATCACCAGCGGCACCAGCATGACCTTCGGCGATTCATGCACGTGGACGTGATGCTCATCGAAGCGCGGCTTGCCGTGGAACGTCAGGAAAATCAACCGGAACATGTACGTCGCGGTAATGAGCGCGCCGGCAAGGCCAAGAGCATAGAGAAGGAAGTTCGCGTTCGGGCCGGAATAGGCGTCGAAAAGAATTTCATCCTTGCTGAAGAATCCGGCAAAAAGCGGAGCGCCGGAAATGGCCAGCGTGGCGGCCAGCATGGTGGCGTAAGTCCACGGGATTTTCTTGCGCAGGCCGCCCATGCGCCACATGTCCTGTTCGCCGCCCATGGCGTGAATCACGCTGCCCGCGGCGAGGAAGAGCAGAGCTTTGAAAAATGCGTGCGTCATCAGATGGAAAATGCCCGCCGCGTATGCGCCCACGCCGCACGCGAGAAACATGTAGCCGAGTTGCGAAATCGTAGAATAGGCGAGAACTTTCTTGATGTCGTTTTGGGCGAGACCAATGGTGGCCGCATAAAACGCCGTGACCGCTCCGATGATGGCGACGGCCAGCATTGCAGCAGGTGCGCGGCTGAAAAGCGGATTCATGCGCGCCACCATGTACACGCCTGCAGTAACCATGGTCGCAGCGTGAATCAAGGCGCTGACGGGCGTGGGGCCTTCCATTGCGTCGGGCAGCCAGACATAGAGCGGAAGTTGCGCGGATTTGCCGACGGCGCCTGCCAGGAGCAGGAGGCAAATCGCGGTCAGCGCGCCCCATTGATGCAGGCCTTCGGGCTGCATATTCGCTGCCGTCGCAAACATCGTATGGTAATCCACGGCGCGGAAGAGCCAGAAGGCCATCAGAATGCCAATGGTGAAGCCGAAGTCGCCGATGCGCGTGGTGATAAACGCTTTCTTGCCCGCGTCGGCTGCGGATTTCTTCGTGAAATAGAAACTGATCAGCAGGTAGCTGCAGAGCCCGACGCCCTCCCAGCCAACGAACATGACCACGAGGTTGGCGCCCATCACGAGCGTCAGCATGAAGAACATGAAGAGGTTCATCTCAGCGAAGAACCGGTAGTAGCCGTCTTCGTGCGCCATGTAGCCGATGGAGTAGATGTGAATCAGCATGCCGACAAACGTGACCACGCCGAGCATGACGATGGTGAGCTGGTCAACTTGCAGAGCGAAATCCACGCGGAATGGGCCAGCGGTCATCCACGTGAAGTAATCCTTAATCCACGGAATCTGCGAGGGAGCGAGCGCCGCGAATTCGCGCGCCAATTCACAATAGGAGAGGAACGCCAGTACAGGGAAGCCGACGCTCGACCAATTCACGAGCTTCTTCGGCCAGTGGCGGCCGGCAAGCAGCGTCAGCATCGACCCTGCCAGCGGCAGGGCCATGATGATCCAGAGATGATCGAGTATGAACATTTGTCCTAAAGCGCCTTACCGAATCCTAGAACTTCAGCAAATTCACGTCTTCCACGTTGAGCGATTTGCGATTGCGCGCTATGACCATGACAATCGCGAGACCCACGGCTGCTTCCGCCGCGGCCACGACAATCACGAAGAAAACAAACACTAGCCCATCGAGTTGATTGAATTCGCGGCTGAAAGCCACGAACGCCAGATTCACGGCGTTGAGCATCAGCTCGATGGACATGAAAATCGTGATGATATTGCGCTTGAAAACGAAGCCGATGACGCCCAGGCCGAAAAGCACGGCGCTCAAGATGATGTAATACGAAATCGGCACCATCGCTAAGACTCCTTCTTGGCGAGCACAATCGCGCCAAGCACGGCGATGAGAATCAGAATCGATGTCAGCTCGAACGGCAGTACGAAATCCGTAAAAAGCTTCAGCGAAAGTTCCGTTGTGCTGGCGGGAACGGGCGCCGCGGCACTGCCTCCGGCGGCCATGGCCGCGCGGGAGCCATATTCGCGGACCATGGAGTACGCGACCTCAAGTAAGAAGAAAACCGCCAGGGGTATGCCCGCCCAGCGCGCCAAATGGCTCAAATTTGTGCGGACTTCTTCTCCGGCATTCAGCAGCATGATCACGAAAACGAACAGAACCATGATTGCGCCGCCATAGACGAGAATCTGAATTGCTGCGATGAACGCCGCGCCGAGCAAGAGATAGAGCACCGCGAGTGCAATCATCACCAGAATGAGCGACAGCGCGCTGTGAACCGGCTCGCGCGCAAGAATCAACCCGATCGCGCCGAGAATCGCAAGCGCGCCGCAAGCGATGAACACAAGCAGCGGCACGCTCATCCGTGGCTCCTCAGCAGCACGACCACAAGGCTCGTCACCACAAGATTCGCCAGCGACAGCGGCAGCAGAAACTTCCAGCCGAAAGACATGAGCTGGTCATAGCGGAAGCGGGGAAGCGTGCCGCGCGCCCAGACGTAAAAGAACAGAAGCAAAAAAACCTTCGTCAGGAACCAGAACGGCCCTTGGATCGCTTCCGCGACCGGATGAGCCGGGCCCGTCAGCGTGCACAGATAACCCGCTCCGATGCAGACAAGTCCAAGAACGGGGAAGACGGCCTTGGCGTTCCATTGCACGCTGCGCAGCCCGCCGATAATCATGGCAATGCCGCCAATGATCAAGCCCGCCGCGGGAAGATAAAGCTGCCAGCGCCAGGCGCTCCCCGGCTCAAGGTTCGATGAAAACGGTGAGAGCCAGCCGCCAAGGAAAAGCAGCGTCGCCAGGCATGAGACGGTAATCATGTTTCCGTATTCGGCCATGAAAAACATCGCGAACTTAAAGCTCGAATACTCGGTGTGGAAACCCGCGACGAGTTCGGTTTCAGCTTCGGGCAAATCGAAAGGAACGCGGTTCGTTTCCGCGATTGCCGCGGTCAGATAACAAATGAACCCGAAGAATTGAGGAATGATCTCCCACCGCGGGAAAAAGTGGACCCAATGCCCGGCTTGATGGCCAACGATGTCATAAAAATCAAACGAGCCTGCGAGGAGCAGCACGCCTACGACGGAAAGCGTCAGGGAAACCTCGTAGCTGATCATCTGCGCTGAGCTGCGCAGCCCGCCCATGAGCGGATATTTGCTGTTTGATGACCATCCGGCGAGCACCACGGCGTAAATGCCGATGGAGCTGATAGCGAAGAGCAGAATCAGCGCGATATTGCTGTG
>JASHRL010000039.1 GCA_030037355.1 Candidatus Acidiferrales bacterium
CCCAAGACGATCTGCCGCTCGCTCGCAATCGGCAATCCTGCGGACGGCGAGAACGCGGTGAAGACAATTCGCTCCAGCGGCGGATGGGCCGAAGACGCCAGCGACGCCGAACTCGTCGCGGGAATTCGCCTTCTCGCCGAAAACGAAGGTATTTTCGCAGAGACCGCCGGTGGCGTGACCGTCGCGTGCGCGAAAAAACTGATCGCTCAAGGCCGCATCGCGGCCGGCGAAACAACTGTCCTTTGCATCACCGGCAACGGCCTGAAAACCACCGACGCGCTCTCCGGCGAATTCGCCGCCGCGCCGGCCATCGAACCGAAATTGGCCGCCTTCGAATCCTATCTTGCGGAACTCGGCGCGCCCGCGGCCGCAGCGGCAGGAGATTGAACGTGGCCACTTCTCCCGCTTGCGCATCTGTCAACGGCAACGCCACATTCGATTTCAGCTCTGCCATTGTCGTTCCCGCGACTTCCGCGAACCTCGGCTGTGCGTTCGATTGCGCCGCACTCGCGCTCAATCTCTATTTGCGGCTTCGCATCGCGCCGCCGCGTCGTTCCGGCCTGGAAATTTCTTATCGCGGCCCAGAACCCGAGCGCGTTCCACTCGACGATTCGAATCTTGTCGCTCGCGCGATTCATCGCGTCGCTGCGCACGCCCGCGCCGAAGTCCCTCATGCGCGAATCGAAATCGACAGTGAAATCCCCGTCGGCGTCGGACTCGGCTCCAGCGCCGCCGCAATCGTCGCGGGGGTTCTCGCAGGCGCGCGGCTCTGCGCGATTCAACTCGAAGCGCCAGAAATTCTTCGCCTCGCCGCAGACATCGAAGGCCATCCCGACAATATCGCCGCCGCGGTTCACGGCGGTTTCGTCGTCTCTGCGCGCTGTGAGGAATCCGGCGAGGTTCTGGCCTTCAAAGCGGAAATGCCCGATGACGTCGAAATTGCCGCCGTCATTCCCGCGCTGCCTATGCCGACGGCGCACGCCCGCGCAGTTCTGCCTGCTGCTTATAATCGCGCCGATGCCGTGCACAATCTTCAGCGCACGGCCCTGTTCGTTGCTGCGATGTTCTCGGGGCGCTTCGATCTTCAGCGCGAATTTTTCCGCGACCGCCTGCATCAGCCTTTTCGCAGCGCGCTAATTCCCGGTCTCGACCGCTGCCTGAATCTCTCGCATCCGGATTTGCTTGGCGTTTTCCTGAGCGGCGCGGGTTCATCGGTTCTGGCGTTTTCGCGAAGGAATACGGCGGGGATTGCCGAACTTCTGGTCGAGGAATTTCGCCGCGCCGGCCTCGCCGCTTGCGCACATTTTCTCAAGGCCGAAAATCGCGGCGCGCGGGACTGCGTGGCGTCTGCTGCCCTTACCGCCTGAATTCTTGTTTGCGATTATCTCGGCGCGGAACCCGTGGCTGCGCTGAAGCTCGCGATAGCCTTCGCTTCATCGTCGAACGTGGGAATCGCCCGCGTCAGATGCATCACTTCCAGCACTTCATGCACCTTGCCTCCAGCGTGGACAATCTTGAAAACGCCTCCCGAGTTTTTCGCCGTCGTAAACCCTCGCACCAGCGTGCAAATGCCGGAGCTGTCCAGTTGCGTGACCTTCGCCAGATTCACCAGCAGTTTTTTTCCGCTTCCGCGCGCCATTTTTTCCAATTGCTCGTTCAGCGCATCGTTTTCCGTCCCGATGACGACGCGCCCATCCAAATCCACCACCATCACGTCGCCAGATTGCCGGTTCGAAATTTTCAATTGCATCTGCGTCTCCGCGGGGAGCGGCGCTTGCATCAGTCGCCCAGCGCCGAATCGAATCTAGATTATACGCCTGAACGCCACGCTCGCTCTTCCGCCTGCTTCGCAAATGCAACCTCAGCGGGCGTATAGTTTCAGCAGGATGAAATTTCTTCACCTGCATCCGTGGCGCGTCACGCCTCGCGAAGCCGTGCAGATTCAATTGCGCCTGCGCAAGCGCCTCGAACTTGCTGACCGTCTGCCGCGCCTTCACACCGTCGCCGGCGCCGATCTGGCCTTCGACCTCGCGCGCAATCGCGCCATTGCCGGCACTGTGGTTTACCGCTTTCCCGAAATGCAGGAGATCGAGCGCGCCTGGATCGCCGCGCCGCTCACCTTTCCTTACGTTCCCGGCCTGCTGAGTTTCCGCGAAATTCCCGCGCTGCTGAAGCTCTTCTCGCGCATCCGCCACGCGCCGGATCTGATTTTCTACGACGGCCACGGCTACGCGCATCCGCGCCGCTTCGGCATCGCCTGCCATCTCGGCGTTCTGCTCGATCGCCCGACCATCGGCTGCGCGAAATCCATCCTTGTCGGCACGCACGCCGAGCCGGCGGATCGCGTCGGTTCATGGACTCCGCTGCTCGATGGCGAAGAAATCCTGGGCGCCGCTCTGCGGACGCGCAAAAATGTTCGCCCGATTTACGTCACGCAAGGCCATCGCATTTCGCTCGCTCGCGCCATCGAATTCGTCACCGCCGTGCTCGACGGTTACCGCATCCCGCGTCCCACGCGCGACGCCGACCGCTTCGTCGCTGCTGTCAAGCGCGGCGAATATTCGAGCGCCAGAGCACGAACCCAGCGCAAGTAGTCATCCGTTTCCTTGCGCCTCCGTTTCACTTCCCCCGTCGTTCATTCCAGGCAACAAATCCGACATCCGTGTGCGCCGCAGGCCTCCTAAAGCTATAATCCTTATGCGAGCCCCCACAGATTTCCTCCAGAGCGTTTCCGTGCCGGAGATTGATCCTGCCGTTGTCGCGCCGTTTTCGGATTTACAGCTTCGGGAGATGGAAGCCGCGCAAAGAGACCTGAAGCGGCTCGAGCGCCGCGACTGGTGGATGTGGTGGGCCGCCGTCATGGTCATGCTGCTGCTGACCTTCCTCGTGGTCATGG
>JASHRL010000361.1 GCA_030037355.1 Candidatus Acidiferrales bacterium
GATCCGATTCGCCGTGCGGCGCAACGTTTCAATAGCCAGCTCGTATATTACGGCGCGGAATCTATGGATGAAACCATTGCGGATTCGCTCGCCGACCGCCGCTTTTCCATGATTCTGCTCGCTGTCTTCGCGGTTCTCGCGCTGGTGCTTTCCTGCATCGGCATCTATGGAGTGATTTCCTATCTCGTCGGGCAGCGCACGCACGAAATTGGCATCCGCATGGCGCTGGGCGCGCAGCGCGGCGATGTGCTGCAGATGGTTTTGGGCCAGGGCGCGAAGCTGGCGCTGATCGGCGTCGCCATCGGCCTGGCTGCGGCGCTAGCCTTGACGCGGCTTATGACCAAAATGCTTTTCGGCGTCACCGCGCATGATCCGCTGACGTTCATCGGCGTCGCCACGCTGCTGATTCTTGTTGCGGTGCTCGCTTGCTACATTCCCGCGCGCCGCGCCATGCGCGTCGATCCCATGGTCGCCCTGCGCTACGAATGACGCGACAGGCTTCCTAGCGAGAAACGGAGCGGCGATGATCTTCCCCTTGACATTCTACCGGAAGCGCGTATCGTCACCTAGAATGTCTACTAAAGAACAGCGGGAACGCATCGAACTGTTGCAGGGCACGCTGGATATGCTCATCCTGCGGACTCTGCTCCTCGGCCCAGCCCACGGCCACGCCATCGCCAAGGCCATCGAATTCAAATCCGACGAAGTGCTGCAGGTCGAGCAGGGTTCGCTCTATCCCGCGCTCCACCGGCTCATCAAGCGCGGATGGATTTCCTTCGAGAAGGGCACTTCGGAAAACAACCGGCGCGCGAAATTCTACAAACTGACTCCCAAAGGCCGCCGCCAGTTGGCGGTCGAAACCGGCAAATGGCACAAACTCGCCGGCGCCATCGCGCAAATTCTCCAGCCCGCACGGCAGGAGGGCGAACCATGAATCGCACGGATAAAATGATGCAGGATTTCGATGACGGCATTCGCGACCACATCGCCCGCGAAACGCAGGACAATATCGATCGCGGAATGTCCCCGGAAGAGGCGCGTTTTGCAGCAGTGCGCAAGTTCGGCAACGTCACGCAGGTGAAGGAAGACGCACGGCGCGTGTGGATCTCGCTCTGGCTCGAACAGCTTGTGCAGGACATTCGCAATGGTCTGCGCATGCTGCGCAAATCTCCCGGGTTCGCCGCCGTTGCGATTTTGACTCTAACTTTGGGCATTGGCGCCAACACTGCGATTTTTTCCATCGTGAACTCCGTCGTCTTGCAGCCGCTGCCATACTCCAACGCGAATCAGCTCGTGGTCATCAGCCAAACCTCTTCGCGCGTCCCGTCCGGCTCTTCGATTCAAAGCAGCGTATCCTATATGAACTTCCTCGACTGGCAGCGCGACACCAAATCCTTCTCCTCCCTGGCCGCTTATCAATACGACCAAATGACGCTTACCGGCCACGGCGCACCGGCCGTCATTCCAGGCGTCATGACCAGCTCCAGTCTTTTCTCAACGCTCGGCACCGCGCCGCTCCTGGGCCGCACGCTCCAAGTGCAGGACGACGTGAAGGGCGCGCCCCGTGTCGTCGTCATCGGTGAAGGGCTCTGGCGCGGACAACTCGGAGCAGATCCCGACATCGTCGGCAAAACCATTCAGCTCGATTCGGAAGCATTCACCGTTGTCGGGGTGATGCCCGCGGATTTTCGCTATCCTGATCAATCGCCGCCCACCGAATTGTGGATTCCTGCCATGCAGAGCCCCGCCTACGCCTCCTTTATAGAATCCCGCCAGCCGCACTTTCTTGTCATGATCGGCCGCCTCAAGGCCGGCGTCACCAACGCGCAAGCCGAATCCGACCTCAACTCGATCTTTAAGGGCTTGTTCGCGCAGAATCGGAACATTCTCGATCCCACGGAAGAACAACACGTCTCCAATCTCAAGCGCCTCGTCGTCGGCGACACGCAAACCGTTCTCTTGATCCTTCTCGGCGCCGTCGGCCTCGTCGTGCTCATCGCTTGCGCCAACATCGCCAACCTTCTTCTCGCTCGCGCCACGGGCCGCGCCAAGGAAATCGCCGTGCGCGTCGCTCTCGGCGCTGGACGTGCGCGTATTTTTCGCCAGCTTCTGACTGAGAGCGTGCTTCTCGGTATTTGCGCTGGCATTACCGGCCTGCTTCTCGCCTACGGAGGCGTCGCACTGATTAAGTCGCTCGCCGCCGACCAGCTTCCGCATCTCAGCACGATCCGCGTCGATGGGTGGGTGCTCGCATTCACCTTTGGCCTCTCGATTTTTGCTGGAGTTCTCTTCGGACTTGCGCCCGCCTGGCAATCCTCCGAAGTCGACATTAACGAAGTGCTCCGAGAAAGCGGCCGTGGTTCGACCAGCTCGGCCAAACGCCGCTGGACGCGCAACGCGCTCGTCGTCGTCGAAGTTTCACTCGCCTTCGTGCTGCTCATCGGCTCCGGCCTGCTGCTGAAAAGTTTTTACGTGCTGACGCACTCCAGCCCCGGCTTCGACCCACAGAACATTCTTGTCGGTTCCGTTGACCTTCCAAAGGCCCAATACGTCAAGCCCGAACAGTGGAGCGCATTTTTCCGCCAAGCTGTCGACCGCCTGAAAACTCTTCCCGGCGTGGAAGGCGCAGCTGGCGCGCTACCCGCTCCTTTCACCGGCTCGAATCTCGGCTACGGCTTCGAAATCGTCGGAGCTCCGCCTCTGCCCCGCGGCCAATCGCTGAACGCCCAGGCGCACGCCATTACGCCCGATTATTTTCGCGTCATGCGTATGCCGCTGCTTCGCGGGCGCGAATTCACCGACGCCGACACCGCTCCCAACGCGGCCACCGTCGTCATCATTAATCAGGAACTCGCGCGCCGCTACTTCCCGAATACCGACGCCCTCGCTCACAGCCTCACCATTCACAGCACTCGCCCGGATTACCAGGCGCGCATCATCGGCATCGTCGGCAACGTGAAAGACCAAAGCATGACCGATCCGCCCACTCCCATGATGTATTTCCCCTACACGCAAGAGCAGTGGTGGGTGATGGTTTTCACTTTGCGCACGCATGGCGATCCATCTTCTCTCGCTGGCGCGATGCACGCGCAGATTCACGAAATGGATGGTGCGCTTCCCGTGCAGCAGGTTCGTCCCTTGACCTCCTTCATTTCTGATTCCGAAGGTGACGCGCGTTTTCGCTCGCTGCTCCTCGCGCTTTTTGGCGCTCTGGCCCTGGTGCTCGCGTCTGTGGGAATTTACAGCGTGCTCGCCTACGTGGTCGCGCAGCGCATCCACGAAATCGGCATTCGTGTAGCGCTCGGAGCGCAACAGCGCGATGTGCTGCGCCTGGTGATCGGGCAAGGAATGCGCGCCGTGCTGATCGGTTTGGCCATCGGAGTCGCCGTCGCGCTCGCCGTGTCGCGCCTGCTCGCCCAATTTCTATACGGCGTGCAGGACAAAGACCCGCTGACGTTTATCGCCGTTGTCG
>JASHRL010000001.1 GCA_030037355.1 Candidatus Acidiferrales bacterium
GCGATTGAGCGGGAACTTATTCGATGCGGAGGGCGACGACGGGGTCGATACTCGAGGCCCTGCGCGCTGGAATATAGCCGGCGAACAAACCAACGACGAAAATCAAGAGCGAGACGATGACGATCGTTGGGGCGTCGCCGGGCGAAACGCCGAAAAGCAGGCTGGCGAGCAGGCGACTTGCAGCGAGGGCGCAAGGAATTCCGATTAAGAGGCCGAGCATCGTTAGAATGAGCGTCTCGCGAAGGACGAGCCAGAAGATAGAGGCTCGTTGCGCCCCAAGAGCAGCGCGAATGCCGATTTCGCGCGTGCGGCGCGTGACGATGTAAGACATCAAACCGTAAAGGCCAATCGAAGCGAGCAAAAGCGCAAGCGCGGCAAAAAAGCCAGAGAGCAAAGCCGTAGCGCGCTGCTCGACGAGTTCTCCGCCGAGAGCCTGCGAAATTGTTTCGGTGCGGAGCGCGTACTCGTGGCCGAGAGACGCGACTTGTGCGTCAACAGCGCGGGCGAGAGTTTCGGGAGATTTTTCGGTGCGGATAATCAGTTCGCCCCACTGCTCCGGAAATTGAAGAACGGAAAAGAAAATGACAAAAGGAGCTGGATTGCGAGGATCGGTGATTCGCGCGTCGGCGGAAATACCGACGATTTCGAGATTTTGATAGTCGGGCATAAAGCCGAAGCGAATTCGCCGACCGATGGCGTCACCGGCAGGGAAAAGTTTTCGCGCCAGAGCATTGCTCACGATGGCCACTCGCGGCTGCGATTCATCCTCTCCTTCGGCAAAGGCGCGGCCGCGAAGCAGAGGAATTCCGAGAGTCTGAAAAAAGCCGGGTGAAACGAGCTCTGCGTCAGCTATCGCGCGAGGACTGACTGTCGAATCGCCTGAAGCCGCGGAAACAGTTGAGTGCCAGGCTTCTGAGCAGGGGACCGGCAAGTCCGAGAAACTGACGGAGCGCACTCCGGGAACGCTGGAAACACGCGCGAGCAGTTGCTGGTGGTAGGTTTTCGCGTCCAGATGGTCGTAACCGCCTGGGCGCGGGTACAAACTGACTTCGAGCAAATTGGTTCGCTCGTAGCCGGGATTCGCGGAACGCAGGCGCTGGAAATTCTTGACGAGAAGTCCAGCACCGAGAAGCAAGACGAGCGAGAGAGCGACCTGCATGACGATGAGCGCCTTACCCAAAACGCCCGTGCCACCGGACAAACTGCGCGAATTCTGCTGAAGCACGGCGGCGGGGTCTTCGCGCGAGCAACGCCAAGCCGGGGCGATACCAAAAAGAATTCCGGTGAGGATGGCCACGGCAATTGTGAGCAAAAGTACGCGCAGGTCGGGATTCAAATCGAGAGAGATCGGCGACGAGGCGCCTTGCGTCATGAGAACGACGAGCAAGCGGCTCCCCCAGAAGGCGAACGCGAGGCCGAGAAGCGAGCCGGCGAGGGACAACGTCAAGCTCTCGGTCAAGACCTGAGCGATAAGAGACCAGCGGCTCGCGCCGATAGCGACGCGCACGCTCATCTCATGGCTGCGAGCGGCAGCGCGAGCGAGCATCAAGTTCGCGAGATTGATGCAGGCGACAAGCAAAATCAATCCGACGATGCCGAGGAGGACATAAAGAGGCACCGAAAACTGCGCGCGCAGATCGCCAGCGACGCCCATCGGGACCGGAACGACTTTCAATCCCATAGAGAGAAATGTGGCGCGGCGCGGGCCTTGCTGTTGCGTGGAAGCGGTAGCAAGCAGGACTTCCGGCCAGAACGATTGCAACTGGTCGCGAGCTTGGGAGATGCTGACGCCATCTTTCAGGCGACCAGTGACGAACACCCAGAGGAGCGAGCGATTCCCGAGAGTGAACTCGTTGTCTTCAATGAGCGATGGATAAGCTGTGATGGGAACGGTAATCTCAGGGGGCTCGCCGGGGGTCATTCCCGCGAACCATTTTCGAGTAACGCCGACAATCGTGAAGGAGTGGCCCTCGATGAGAATCTGCTTTCCGACGATGTCTCGCGCTCCGGCGAACTTGCTCTGCCAGAATTCGTAACTGATTACGGCAACCTGAGAAGCAAAACCAGCCTTGGGATTTTCGTCATCCGGGGTAAGCAGGCGGCCAAGAAGCGGGACGACGCCGAGCTGCAAATAATAATTCCCGGTGACGGACGAAAGGCTGTTCTGGCCGAGGTCTCCGTTCACTTCGACGTTGACCATTGTCGAAGGACTCCAACCGATCAGGCCGGAGAAAACGCGCTGGCCGCGTTCGACTTCGCGGAACATTGGATAGGAGAAAGGCACATCGCCATCAGCACGCGCGGCGGAAAGCTCGACGAGGCGCTGAGGCTGGCGAACGGGAAGATCGCGAAGGAGCAGCGCATTGATGACGCTGAAAATGGCGGTATTTGCGCCAATTCCGAGAGCAAGCGAAAGGATCGCGATGCTGGCAAAACCAGGGCTCTTGCGCAGAGTGCGGAGCGCGTAGCGCAGATTGAAGCAGAAACGCGGCACGGCAGTTCCCCTCCGAATCCATTGTGGAGAAAAGCAGCCCACGTATATGTCATCTGGAGTTTTCTTTCCAGTTGGTTTTTGGCGCGGCGGGATCAGTGGTCGGGGCGTGGAGATTTGAACTCCAGACCTTCTGCGCCCAAGGCAGACGCGCTACCAGGCTGCGCTACGCCCCGACAAGAAATACATAAGTGATTATACGTCACTCGCGATTGCGGATGGTGTCATCTATTTCTCATTCTAATCGAGGGCTGAGGGGCTGGGGCGTGTTCGTAGAGAAAACGTTGCTGCGAGGACACGGCGGCGCACTTTTCGTGTTCGAGAAGCCAGCGCTTGCGTTCGAGGCCGCCGCCATAGCCGGTGAGAGAACCATTTGCACCGATGACGCGATGGCAAGGGACGACAATCGGAATTGGATTCGAGCCGTTGGCCAGGCCGACGGCGCGAACCGCGGCAGGGCGGCCAATCTCGCCAGCCAACCGCGAATAAGAAATGGTCGTGCCGCAGGGGATTTTTCGCAGCGCTTGCCAGACCTTGCATTGAAAAGGCGTCCCGGCCATTTGAACGGGGATGGAATCGATCGCGGCGAGATCTCCTGCAAAGTAGCGACGGATGGCGGCCGATAAGCCGCCGGGATCGCGGGCTGCCTCCAACTGAAAATCATTCTTGCCATAGTGAAGCTGCAAGAAGCGGTGAGTGCGCGGTTCGTGTTCGGTCCAATCGATGGCGCGCAGATTTCCGCTGTGGTCGGCGACGATGAGCATCCGGCCGATGGGCGTTTCGAAGCGATCGATCAGCAGGCGCAAGATTTCATCCATGAATGCCAAGTTTCCGCGCGAAAATCAAACCGTTTTGTCCTTGGAATAGCAGAGGCGCTCCAGATTGCATTCGAGGCAGCGCGGCTTGCGCGCCTGGCAAACGCGGCGGCCATGCCAGATGAGCTGGTGGGAAAAAAGAATCCAGCGATCCTGCGGAATGACTTTCATCAGATCCTGCTCGATTTTCTTAGGGTCGGTGTTCTTTGTGAGATCGAGCCGCTCGGAGAGGCGCTGCACGTGCGTATCAACGACGACGCCAGAGGCGATGCCGAAGGCCG
Organism: Candidatus Acidiferrales bacterium; assembly: GCA_030037355.1. Taxonomy (GTDB): domain Bacteria; phylum Acidobacteriota; class Terriglobia; order Acidiferrales; family UBA7541; genus DAHUXN01. The sequence continues at coordinate 3,588 of JASHRL010000001.1, forward strand.
ACCCCAGGACGACGTTCGCGGTCTTGCGCGCGACGCCGGGAAGCGTAAGCAATTCGTCCATGGTTTGCGGGACTTTGCCGCTGAACTCCTCGAGGATTTTCTTGCTCGCACCCATGATGGATTTCGTTTTGTTGCGAAAAAAACCAGTGGGACGGATGTCCTGTTCGAGTTCACTGGGATTCGCATAAGCAAAATCCTTGGGCGTGGGATATTTCGGAAAGAGAGTTTTCGTGACGATATTGACGCGCTCGTCGGTGCACTGCGCGGAAAGGATCGTGGAGATGAGGAGCTGGAAGGGATTATCGTGATGCAACTCGCAGGTCGCCGCAGGATAAGCCTGGTCGAGTTTATCGAGAATCGCGCGGACACGTTTCGGGTCCGTGCCGCGATTCGAAGGCGCGGCGACGCGAGATTTGGATGCGGCTGATGTCTTTTTCTGTTTCGTCTTCGGTTTTGCGTTTTTCCTAGCCATGGGATCCGGTTGAGAAATATAGCACAACCACAAAAACGGCTGAGATGTGCACGGCGACTTTCTCTGACCCTAGTTATTCGCTTCGCCGAAATCAGCGAAGCCTACACGGACGATGGTACGGCGAGTTTCAGTGTTTGCCGACGATTTTGGAATGCCTCCGGCAGCGACACTCTTCTTCGGCGCTTCCTCAGCCCAAACGCCATAAACGCGACCGCCGAAGGCAGCGATTCCTGTGTAGTCGCCAATGAAATCATCGTGGGCTTCGAAGGACTTATCGGTCCAGGCGTAATTTTGAAAAGTGCGGCCGCCATCGGTGGAACGCGCGAGAACGACCGTGGTTTTTCGATTTTCTGGATCATCGCGACGATCGTAAAAAATGACGTAAGTGTCGCTGGTCACAGGGTCGACAGCCAGCCACTCGAAAAAATGGTCGGAGCCATCGTGAAGCGGATCGGAATTGACGCGCACGGCGGAGGACCACGTCGCGCTGCTGTCACTCGATGTAGAGACAAAGACGTCCACATCGCCATTGCGATAATCGCTCCAGGAGACAAACAAGCGGCCGCTCTTCGGATCCACGGCGAGCTGAGGAAACCCATTGGCGCGCGATACATCGTGGACTTTGAAGTAGGATGGAGCGTTGCGGAGGATGATTGCGGATGGCGCGAATGTCTTCCCACCATCCTTGGAAAATGTGAAGGCGATGTCGTCGCCATCGGCCCAGACGGTATAGAGCGTTCCGTCGGAGCCAACGACGCCGCTGAATCCTTCGACATCGCCATTATCGTCGCGCGGCAGACCCTCTTGAGAACTGATTTCGACCGGCGCGGACCAAGTTTGGCCGTCGTCCGTGGAGCGCGAGAAGAGAATCACGGATTTTGTGAGTGTGAATTGCGTCCACCCGACGTAAAGATTTCCGGCGTAAGGCCCTTTGCTGTCGTCGGCAACGATGTAGGGCTTGTCCTCGAACGGAATGCCCGGCTTAGTGGGATAGGCAATCACCGTAGATGGATTTTTGGCCCAGCTCTTCCCGCCATCGAGAGAGCTGCGGACAAAAATGCCATTGCGTGTGGCACCCCGCGCCCAATAGTCCTCACTTCCGAGTTTGTCGAAGGCGATGTAGCACAAGAAGGCGTGACCTTTGTCGTCGTATGCGACGGAAACGTCGCCGGAAACGCGATAATTTTCGGGCGCAGTTCCGGAGGCGCGACTCCAGTTTTGGCCAGTGTCGGGCGAATATTCAATGGTCGCGGGGACTTGATAGGCGACAACGACCTGCTGAGGATTGCGCGGATTCACGGCGACGGAAGGCTCGTTGAAAAACCCAGGCTTGGAAGTCAGATCGATGACATTTGCGCCGGGCGGAGACAGTAATAACTGAGCGAACGACGGGCGCGCCGGAAAAATGACGATGGGGTAGAGAGCCATCAGAAGGATCCAGCAGGCGTGATTCAGGCTCCGAATCGCGTGGGCACTTCCCGATAATTGATTTGCAAAACGCGCACTCCAAGATGGCCGCTGGCGCGTTTCAAAGCTCGAATCCAATCCAGCGATGCTCAAGCTAGTGCCTCAGGAAGAAAACCTGGGGATGGACGTCGGTCGCGGCCGAAACGATGGCGCGAATGTCCGTCTGGGATATGGCGTACAAAATGAATTGCGTTGGAACGCCCGACGCGGAGGTCACATTCATTACGCCGCGGCCATTTGCGGCCATCGTATATGAGCCTGTGAAGCCGATATTGCCGCCGGGATTCAAGATGTCGCCGCCCTCATCGAGTTTGCCTGTCATGACCGAGACACCGTCAGACAAGAGCGAGCCGGTGAAATCGAGCGCGGTCAGGTCGGTGACGGCAGGCGTGCCGATCAAAGGAGGGCCGAAACTGAAATAGCTGGTGGCTATGGCGGCAGTGAATGGCCCGGCGGATTGCGCTTCGACAAGACCAGTGGAAGCTTGCGGGTCTTGCCCGATGACAAAGCCTTCGTTGGGTGAAATCAAATACACGACTCCGAGCTGGTTCCCGATGCCGGTCGTGGTTGCACGGCCGTTGGATGCGACGGCGTAGGAACCACTCGAAGCAGAGCCCAGCGCGACAACTCCGGCGCTATTGGTGTCGGACAGCAGGCTGACAGAAGTTCCGCCGCTTGCGGTGAGCAAGCCTCCAAGAACGCTCGACTTGCCTGAGGACGTCTGACCTGTCTCGGTGACAACCATTGAGCCATTGAAGGACGTGGCATCGAACGACGGCTGCGTCTGAAGTATGGCTTCGCCAGTGGTCGAGGGAGCGCCGGGCCCGAGCATGTCCATCCCCAAGAACAAGGCGTCAGACGGAGTGACCATGTAGAAAACGAAATCGAGCGTGCCGCTGGGGGTAGTAATCGATGCGGTGCCGCGCCCATTGTCGCCTACAAGGAATGTCCCTGAGACGCCGCTCAAATATGAGTTCGCTGTGCCTCCATCGTTCGTGTCGGCATTTCCATTATGAAACAGGCTCACGCCATCTGCGTACAGGACTCCCGCTTCGACGTATCGATTGCCTGAGGAATCAGGACCGGCAAACTCAAACGCATAATTCCCGCTGAAATTCGCGGCCGAGAAAATTATCATGGCCTGCTTCCGCAAGATGCCCGTGCCATACGTCTGAGAGTCATCGGATTCGACAAATTGAGCGTCACCAGCAGCATTGAGAACAAAGCGATACGTCGAACTAACGCCGGCGACGTTCAACGTGAAAGTTCCACGGCCATCAGATCCCATCGTATAAGTGCCGTAGCTGATGGCGTTGTCGGGGCTGGGGCCCGCGATGTCGTCGTTCTGCGTGATTTCGACGTCCGTGTTGATGTCCTCGTAGCCCTGGACGATATGACCGTCGCCATCGAAGGTCAGCGTTCCACCAATTAAGATCGGGGCGTTACCGGCCGCAGCATCGAAGCCGTTGAAGGTGAAGACATAGTTGCCACTGAGCAGGGCGTCATTCCCCGGGGACGAAATGACCGATAAAGTCAGCGTCTGCGAAGCCTGCTGGGCGGGCGATTCGGAGTCGGTGACCTGCACGGTGAAAGTGTTTGTGGAGACGGCTGTAGGAATGCCGGAGATCACGCCACTCGATGGGTCCAAGGAAAGTCCCGAGGGCAAGATGCCGCTGGTGACTACCCAATTGAACGGACCGACGCCACCGGTGGAGACGATCGGGACGCTGTAGTCTGTCGCCGATTCAGCGGAGGAAAGAGTGGTTGTTGAGATTACCAGTGGATTCGGAGGCCCGACGGTGAGCGTCAACGGTTGCTGAGCAACCTGCGCGGCGCCATTTGGAGGCAGAAGAGAAGAATCCGTAGCTTGCAGGGTGAAGCTAAACGAGCCCTGCGTCGTGGGAGTCCCCGTGATTTGTCCTGTCGTGGGCGCAAGACTGAGCCCCGGAGGCAACGATCCCGAAATTATTGCCCATGTGACGGGCGGAACTCCTCCTTGAGCCGTGAACGGGAAGCTATACGGGCTGCCCTGCGCGGCATTGGGCATCGAAGTCGTGGCAATGGAAAACGGCGGGGCGGCTCCGACAGAGATGGTGTACGACTGCATGGCCGTCAGGGGAGGAACGCCCTGGTCGGTGACGGTGACGGTGAAATTGTAGTTTCCGCCGTCGACCGTCGGACGGCCCGTGACGTAGCCATTGGAATTCAATTGGAGGCCGGGCGGAAGGGAGCCGCTGGTTATCGTGAAAATCAGAGGGGCTACACCCCCATTGGCGACGATTTGCTCGTTATATGTGGCACCGTTGAGCACGCCGGGTAAAGAGGTCGTGGCGATGACCGGAGCGGGATTGACGGTGATATTTATCGTCGTGTAGTAATCGTTGTCCACGTTTGCAGTGATCGTCAGAACCACGGAGACCAATTTTCCCGGATTCTTTGGAGCCACGTAAGTCATCGAGCCGCTGGTGACGTTGTTGAGAGTACCGCACGCAGCAGCCTGGCAATGGGGACCCGAAAGACTCCAGGTGACTCCCGCATTGGTGTCATCATCTGCAACAAAAGCAGTAAAGGGAATCGATTGTCCTTCGTCAACGGATTGGGTGGTGCTCGGGTTTACCGTGATGGAGTAAGATCCACTGTTGCCGCCACAGCCTGAGAGCAGACCGCCGGCGAGTAATGCGCACAAAACGAGCCACCGCGAATACCTTTTCAGCCCCTTTGACTGGTGCGGGGGGATGGCGCTATTTTCCTGCGATGGGCAATCCATCACCATTCGGTTTCTAATTCTGCCTTCTGGAAGGCCGGAATGGCTCGAGGGCGTCATTCCCGGCATAGGACAGGCGCTGAAGTCTTGAACGCACAAAGCAAACAACTTAAATAACAAAACGAGGCGATGGTGTCAACGCGCTTCTTCGAAGTCATGAAAAGCGGAACCTTTCCACGTTCAACCGCTTGCCTGGGCCGGCGACCGACTCCCTGCCGCGAAAATTGCGGCATACGTCCTAGCCGTTGTGGATGCAAGCCGGCCAGGTCTCGTTGCCCGAAGCGGGACAGGCGATTCTCACTAGCCTCAGCCAAAAAAGTTTTCCTGTAGACTGTATGTATGAGCCATGAGGCCAAGCAATTATCCTATCTGATCATTTTCCGGCTGACCCGCAGCTTTGCAGCCGGCATCATCATTCTCGTTCTTCCCTACTACGTTCTGGGCTACCTGCACTATTCGCCGTTTATGCTCGGGATGCTTTACGCTGCCGCGACTCTCGCCACGGCTGTTTTCGCGATGCTGTTCGGCTATCTTACGGATCTTTGGGGACACAAGGGCACTCTTTTGCTCTCTGGTTTTCTTCTTCCCCTTGGCGCAGTCCTCGCTTTTATTTCTGGACGGCTTCCAATTCTATTTATCGCGTCGATGCTCGGAGGATTTTCAGCAACGGGTTCACGCGCAGCGGGAAGCGTTGGAGGCGCGGCGCAGCCGATTCAAAGCGCAGTAATCGCGGATCTGACTTCGCTTGAGAACCGCACATTCTGGTTTTCACTGTTCACGTTCTTGAGTGGAGTCATCGGCGCCGCAGGCCTGCTTTCGGCGCGTTTGTTTAACGCCCGTGATGCATTCCTCGTTGCCGCTGCGGTCAGCGCAGTGGGCTTACTGTTTCTTTTGCCAATGAAGCTCTCAGACGGAAGAGGCAAACTCAAACGTCTGAAAAGCGCAAAAGTGATCGGCAAATTCTCGCTGACTGCGGCGCTCAACGGGCTTTCCCAAGGGCTCGTGATGCCGTTTCTGATTCCTTTTTTCGTGATTGTCTACGGGGTGCCGAAGTCACGGATGTCCGTTTACGGATTCGCCAGCGAGTTGATCGCAGCCGTGGCGATTCTCATTGCGCCGACACTCGAGCGCGCATTTGGATTCGTCAAAGGAGTCGCGATGACGCGCGGAATCGGCGCGCTGCTCTTGCTACTGCTGCCGTTGACGAGAATATTCGACCTCGCCCTCGTTGTGTACATGCTGACGCCGGCCCTGCGCATCGCAGCCATACCAGCGCAACAGACAGCACTCACGGCGATGGTTCACGAAAACGAGATGGGCCGCGCTCTGGCGATGAATCAAGTCGCGCGGCTTACGACCTCGGCCAGCGCCGTAGGATTCACCGGATACATGTTCGATTTGTCGGACATCGGATTGCCGTTCTACGCATACGCGGCAATCACGGCGGTGAGCCTAGTCCTATATTTTCGCTTCTTTGGCGCAAACCCAGAATTGCGGGCAGAATAGGAAGAATTCTTGATCAGGACTGCGGTGAAACTGCGGAGGCGGGCGGCAAATCGCCTTCCCATTGGCCAACGACAACGGTGGCCAGGCAATTGCCGACCACGTTCACGGCAGTGCGAACCATATCCATCAGCGGGTCAACCGCGAACAGAAGATAGAAGGATTCCATCGGCAGATGGAATGAAGTTGCCGCGGCGAGAATAATCACGAGCCCGGCGCGCGCGACGCCGGCGGTGCCTTTGCTTGTCAGGAGCAGAGTCAACATCATGAGCGACTCCTGGCCAATCGTCAGGTGGATCCCCGCGGCCTGGGCCATGAAAATCAGACCGAGCGATTCATAGAGACTCGAACCTGTGAGATTGAAGCTATATCCGGTGGGCATCACGAAAGCTACGACCCCTCGCGGCACACCGAGGCTTTCCATGTTCTCCATGGCGCAAGGCAGCGCGGCTTCGGAACTGCTTGTCCCAAAAGCGATGGTGGCCGGTTCGGCGATGGCGCGGAGAAATTTTCGCAGTGGAATACGAACGAACAGAGCGATCGGCAGAAGAACGAGAAAAACGAAAGCGGCCAGCGCAACATAAAGAGTCGCCAACAACTTGAGGAGGGGGAGCATGACGCCCAGGCCGAGATGTCCGGTCGTATAAGCGATGGCGCCGAAGACGCCCACGGGAGCGAGATACATCACAATATTCGTGAATTTGAACATCGTCTCGGAAAGACTTTCCGCAAAGGAAAGCATCGGCCGGCGCTTTTGTTCGTTGACGAGCGCCAAACCCATGGCGAACAAGATGCTGAAAATCACGACCTGCAAGATCTGGCCGTCCGCAACGGATTTCGCGATGTTTTCAGGAAATATATTGAGAATGAGTTGAGCAGGCGTCTGCATCGGCGTCGCGACAGACTGCGACATTCCTGCGGCGGGCAATTCGACGCCGAATCCGGCGCGGCTTACGTTGATGGCAATCACACCGATGACCAAAGCGATGGTCGAAATAACTTCGAAGAAGACGAGCGACTTTACGGCCATGCGGCCGACTTTTTTCAGTTCCGCATGGCCTGCAATTCCGACGACGAGCGTGCCAAACAAAAGGGGCGCGATGATTGTCCTAATCAGTCTAAGGAAGATCGCGCCGAGAATTTGAAAATGAACTGCCGTGGCCGGAGCATCGTGACCGAATTCGATGCCGGCAGCGAGACCGACAAGAATCCAAAGCGTCATGGAACGCCGAGCTGTTGCGTAACACGCGAGGAGCACAATCGCGATACAGCGCGCGATCACAAGCACTAAGTTAGAAATATGCAAGCTGCCGGATTGGCTCGCGAGGGCTAATACGGCGACTACGGCGCACATAGCAAGAAATGCAGTCAGCAAGCGGTTCCTAGTCATTGATGAAATCGCCTCTCGCTCCGCATTTCCGCTCGCCATGTGATTGCGCCGCTCATTGGCGGCGAACGTTATGCCTTCGGCGAGCGCAAGTCAATCCCGAAGCGATTGTGGATTCAATGGGCAAGCGAGGCAACCATATAGCAGCGAGTTGATTCTGTGCGAAGGATGCAATTATATTTCGAGGAGTGATCTGAACTGGAATTGCGTGCTAGAACTGCTTTTCGAGTAAGAAAGTGTTTTGACTTCATAATCTTAAGGATCATTTCAAATTCTTCAGGGCAGTCTTGGCGTCGCGGTGCAAGTTTTAGTATAAAGATAGGTTGGCTCTGTTGACATCCTCTAGAAAAGGCGACGATGCCTCAGGCGATACAGATTGAAACTCAGGCCGAGCAGAAGAGCTTGACGCTTCTGCATCGGCAACGTGCGACCCGGGGCGCGAGCCGAGAGCTTGCGTTTCACCGAGGAGAAGAGAGTTTCGATCAAAGACCGGCGCCGGTAGAGCTGGC
>JASHRL010000362.1 GCA_030037355.1 Candidatus Acidiferrales bacterium
TCGCGCACGCGATAGCCGCTGCGTCTGTGATGTCCGCTTCGCGATGCGAGGCGCCGGAAACTTCATGGCGCGGCGCAAGGACTTCGGCAATCGCGCGCGCGAGCATCCCTTGTTTGCCGGTGAGGAAAATTTTCAAAGCCGTTCAGAGTTCGGCGAGAGTGGCTCGCCGCTTCACGTAGAATTTTTCGTAGTAAGCCTGGTATTCGCCGCTGGTAGCTGCATGCACCCAATCGATATGCTTGCGGTACCAATCGACGGTGTGTTCCAGCCCAGCATCAAGATCGACTTTTGGCTCCCAGCCGAGTTCGTGGCGAATCTTCGAGTCGTCGAGCGCATAGCGGCGATCGTGCCCCGGGCGATCTTGCACAAATTCAATCAGACCGTCCGGCTTGTCGAGTAGTTTCAGCAAGCTGCGCACGATTCCGATATTCGGCACCGGCCGGCCGGAACCGATATTGTAGATTTCTCCGACGCGTCCCTTCTGCAGCACCGCATCAAGCGCGCGGCAATGATCTTCCACAAAAATCCAGTCGCGCTCATTCAATCCATCGCCATAGACTGGCAGTTTCTTGCTTTCGAATGCGTTCGAGATCATCAGCGGAATCAATTTCTCCGGAAATTGATACGGGCCGTAGTTGTTTGTGCAGCGCGTAATCACTGCCGGAAATTTGTGAGTTTGCACATAGCTTCGTACGAGCAGGTCGGCAGCGGCTTTGCTCGCAGCGTAGGGGCTATTCGGCGCGAGCGGCGACTGTTCCGTCGCTGACTCCTTTGGCGCCATGCTGCCGTAGACTTCGTCCGTGCTCACATGGAGAAAGCGCGGGACCTTCCGCTTCCGCGCCGCCTCCAGCATGACGAGTGTCCCTTCGACGTTCGTGCGAATGAATTCGCGTGCACCGGCGATGCTGCGGTCGACGTGGCTTTCCGCGGCGAAATGCACGACGGCATCGAAGGGCTCTCCGAGATCTCTTTCGACGGCCTCCGCGTCGCAAATATCGCCGCGCACGAAACGATAATTCGGCAGCGCGTCGATGTCTTCGAGATTTTGCAGGTTTCCGGCGTAGGTCAGCTTATCGAAGTTGAGAATTTCAGCGTCAGGGTATGCGCCAAGAAAATAACGGATGAAGTTGGAACCGATGAACCCCGCGCCGCCTGTGACCAGAAGTTTCATCGTCGAAGTCCCGCGGCTCTATTTGAGTCGAATGTCCCAGTTGTAAGGGATGCTGGGATCATTGTAGGGCAAACGAAATTCATCCGGCTCGGCGTGGCGATACGCCTCCGTGGGACAATTGATCACAATCGCTTCCGTCTCGCTGACGCATTTGAATCCGTGATAAACGAAATTCGGAATCTGCACGAGAATCGTATTGTGTTCGCCTTGAAAAAATTCGTTCACTTCACGGTAGGTCGGTGATTTTTCGCGCGCGTCGTAAAGAACCAGCTTGATCATTCCCTTGACCGTGCAGAAGCTGTCGATTTGCAGTTTGTGGTAATGCCAGCCCTTCACCACCCCTGGATATGCCGTGGTCATATAGAGCTGGCCGAATTTGATGAACTCCTTGTCGTCCTGCCGCAGGATTTCCATCAAGCGTCCCCGCTCGTCGGGAATCATTTTGAGCTGCTTGATGCGCACGCCTTGAATCATCGTTTTCCGCCAGCCTGTTGTGATCTCGTCTCGCCCACCGCGGCTTCCACTTTGTTCGCGCCGCCCTTCGCCACAAGATTGTTTGCAAGCAGCAGCGACTCAAAAGTTCCCGCATCGGTCCACCAGCCATCGATGACGCTGTAGCGGAGCGATTTCTCTTGAATGTATTGGTTATTCAGATCGGTAATCTCCAGTTCTCCGCGCCCCGAGGGTTTGAGCGTCCGAATCTTCTCGAACACAGTTGTGTCGTAAATGTAGTAGCCCGTCACCGCATAATTGGATTTCGGCTGCTTGGGTTTTTCTTCAATCCGCACGATACGCTCGCCATCGAACACCGGAACGCCGAAACGCTCCGGATGCGGCACTTCCTTCAGGAAAATATGCGCGCCCGCGCCGTGGCGGCGAAACTCATCGCATCCCGCAATAATGTTCGTCTCGATGATGTTGTCACCTAGGACGACGCAAATCGGATGCCCGTCGGCAAAATGTTCGGCGAGGCGCAAAGCATCGGCGATGCCTCCTTCGCCTTCCTGATACGCGTAGCAAAGATGCCGCAAATGGAAATCATTGCCATTACCAAGCAAACGCAGGAAATCCCCCGCGCTGTGCCCGCCGGTGACCAAAAGAATGTCGAGTATTCCCGCGTTCGCCAGCGTTTGAATCGGGTAAAACACCATCGGCTGGTTATAGATCGGCAGCAGGTGCTTATTCGTGACGCGCGTCAGGGGAAAAAGGCGCGATCCCGTGCCGCCGGCGAGAACGACCCCTTTCATTGTGGACATTCGCGCGTGCCTCCGGACATTTTCGCGTGGTCACTCAACGCGTTGACTTTTCAAGGCTGTCGAGCGCCTGCCGCGCCGCCTTATTCTGAGGGTCGAGTTGCAGAGCCGCACGATATTGCTCCGACGCAGCCATCCTGTTGCCCTGCTTTTCGTAAAGCGCTCCCAGCCAATAACGCGCCCTCGAATGCGACGGCCAGTCACTGCGCTGCGGCGAGCGGGCAATATAGGACTTCAGTTCCTCTTCTGCAAGGGTTAGATCCGTGTCACTGATGACCCTGGCCTCGCCGTGGTAAAAGGTCAGCCGTGGATCCTTCGGGTCCGCGGCATCAGCCTGAGCGACAGCTTGCTGCAATGCCGTGACATTTCGTTTTTTGGCGTAATAATCGGCGACCTCAAAATACGGATCAGCAGTTTGCGGCTTCATCGCGAGCGCTTGATTGTACTCAGTGGCCGCGTCGTCATCCTTGCCGAGGTGCGCATCATAATCGGCGCGCGCAAGATGCCCTTGTATGGGATCCAGTTTCGTGATTTCGTTCACCTGCGCCAGCGCGTCGTCCTTGCTCCCACCCACGATCCAGGGAGCTTCGAGCAGATAGTCTTCCAGGTCGCGCCGCGCCTGAATGTTGGAAGGGTCGGCTTGCACCGCAGCCTCGAATTCCTTTTTTACCTGACGCGCCAGTAAGAAGCTATGCTCCAGATCGGCCTTCTCGCCGTACGCGCGGCCCAGCCACTGATGGTAGACGGAAGATGTCGCGTCCAGAGTGGTCGCCTGCTGCAGCTGCGTCACCGCGTCATTATAGTCGCGCTCCTCGTAGTAACATCGCCCGAGCCAGTAGTGAGCGGGGGCGTCATTTGCATTTTGGGATACGATGGCGCGCAGTGTATTTACGGCATCGCCGTAATCGCCGGCAGCGAACTCCTGCTCGACAGCGGTGAGGTCGTCGGCCGGAGTGATGACCGCAACTGCAAGAATGCCCAACGCCGCGCAACAGGCCAGCCGCCCGAGCGCCAACCTCATCGTTGACCCGCTTCCACGGGATGCGCGCTCATGCCATCACGAAGCGCGACGTCCCCGGTCAGCGCGACACGATCGCCCTCCTCCAACCCGGCGACAACCTGAAATTCTGTTGGATTCGCGATGCCCAGTTTGATTGCGCGCTGGTGCAGAGTATCGTCGCTATCCATCACAAACACGAAATAGTTGGGCGGATCACCGTGCACCGCGCCCCGCGGAACAACCAGGACGCTGTCCTGGTCGCTCCACTGAATCTTCACGTCCACGTTCACATTGGGAATCAGTTTCATGTTGTCATTCTGCACCGAGCAAAGGACTTCACCAACGCTGCGTACCCCGAGCATCGTCACCTGCTCCGGCACGGCTTCTGTTTTTCCATACCAGACATGTCCCGGCAAGCCATCCCACGTAATTTCCGCGGTCTGCCCGGGAGCAAGCACGCCAAGGTCAGGCTCGTCCACGAACGCGCGTACACGAACATGGCGCAAATCGGCCACCTGCGCCAGAGGCTCGCCAACCTGAACATAGTCACCTATGCGTTTTGGCAATGAATAAAGCGTCCCGTCGATCGGCGAGATGACCGTCGCGGAGCGCACATAGCCCTGCAATGTCTGTATCAAATCCTCCTGCTCCTCGACGGCAAGCTGCGCGCTCTGCCGGTTCACGCCTGCTTCCGCGGCAAGCGCCGCTTTCTTCTGCTCGAGCATCTGGACCGTTGCGTTCTGCTCCGCGAGCTTGCTTGCATTCTGGTCTAGTTCGTCCTGCGTCGCAGCCTTTGCCGCAACGAGTTTCTGCAACTCCTCTTGCTTCTTTTGAAGATCCGCAAGGGCAATCTGGGCCTTGCGCAAATCTGCATTCACCTGCGCTACCTGATCCGGCGGGCCGCCGGCGAGAGCATCTCGAAGCTGTTCTTGAGCCGTCAGCAAGTCCGCTCGCGCCTTGGCCAGTTGCGTTTTTTGCGTTTCGGAATCCAGCACCAGCAGCGTCTGCCCTTTGCGGACGGATTGTCCTTCCGTGACTTCAACCTTCTGAATGAATGTGGCAAATTGCGCGCGCGAAATGAATGGCTCAATCGGCTCGACTTTCCCGTTGCAACTGATCGAAGCCGACAAACTCTCGCGCTTCACGTTCGCAATCTGGACTTCTGGAGCCTGGTCTCGGCTGGCGAGAATCAACACTACCGCGACCACCACGACGATCCCGGCAGCCAACGCGACCCAACTTTTTCGCGGCCCCGCGCTTGTCTGTTCTGATGCCAATCGACGATTCCCCCAGATTTCGCTGAATTGTAACAGACGGCTGCACGGCTTGCCTATGGCGAGGCGCGCCATTCGACGAAAAGCGTCAATATCTCAGGATGCGATAGCCGCGGG
>JASHRL010000363.1 GCA_030037355.1 Candidatus Acidiferrales bacterium
GCTACTGCTCATCAACCTGCCGACGAAACGCCGACTCGTGCTGGGCGCGACGCTGACGACTGTGTTCCTGCTCGCGCTGATCGGCGGGTGCAGCAGCTCTGGGCCTATAAACAATGGCGGCAATCCGGGCGGCGGAAATGGCGCGAGCGTACCAATTATCGGTCAGGTGTACAACCCTCCACCGGGCGGCGGACTAAACAATCCCATTCAAAACGCTTCCCTGACGGACCAGCAGTAGCTCCGCATCACGAAGGGGCGGGCAGGAATGCTCGCCCCTTTTTGTGTTTGGCGCTACGACGCCGACATCTGGCGCAGAACGTGTTGAAGAATGCCGCCGTGCTGGTAATACGCGGCTTCGACGGGCGTATCGATTCGCGCGACGGCGGAGAACGTTTTTTCCTTCCCGGCAGCATCCCGGACGCGGACACGCACAATTTTTCGCGGCTTGAACTGGTCAGCGAGGCCTTCCACTTCGAAAATTTCCTGGCCCGTGAGTCCGAGCGACTTGGCCGTTTCGCCATTCTGAAATTCCAGCGGCACGACGCCCATGCCGATCAGATTGCTGCGGTGAATGCGCTCGAAGCTTTCCGCGAGCACGGCGCGCACGCCGAGCAGCAGAGTTCCCTTCGCGGCCCAGTCTCGCGATGAGCCCGCGCCGTATTCTTTGCCGGCAATCACGAGCAGCGGAGTTTTTTCGGCGCGATATTTTTCCGCAGCGTCGAAGATGGTCATCTTTTCGCCGCTGGGCTGATGCAGCGTCCAGCCGCCCTCCGTTCCCGGCGCGAGCAGATTGCGCAGGCGGATGTTCGCGAACGTTCCGCGCATCATCACTTCATGATTGCCGCGGCGCGCACCGTAAGAATTGAAATCCTTCGGCTGCACGCCGTGGGCGATCAGATATTTTCCCGCCGGACTATCGGAAGGAATCGAGCCCGCCGGCGAAATGTGATCCGTCGTAACGCTGTCGCCAAGCATGGCCAGCACGCGCATGCCACGCAAATCTTCGATGGGCCCAGGCTTCGGAGGCATACCCTCGAAAAACGGCGGCAGCTTGATGTATGTGGATTTCGCGTCCCAATTATAGAGATCGCCTTCGGGGACAGGCAGCGCGCGCCAGCGATTGTCTCCGGTGAAGACATCGCGATATTCTTTGCGAAACATCTCGCTGGTCACGGAAGAACGCATTAGCGTTTCGACTTCCTGCGGCGAAGGCCAAATATCGCGGAGATAAACGGGCTTGCCGGATTTGTCAGTCCCCAGCGCGTCCTTTTCCATATCGAAATCCATGCGTCCAGCGAGCGCATAGGCCACGACCAGAGGCGGCGAAGCCAAATAGTTCGCGCGGCAGAGCGGATTGATGCGGCCTTCGAAATTTCTGTTTCCACTGAGCACGGAAACGGCGACGAGATCGTTTTCCTTGATGGCTTTGCTGATCGAATCGGAAAGCGGGCCGCTATTGCCGATGCACGTCGTGCAGCCGTAGCCGACGAGATGAAAGCGCAACTCTTCGAGATAAGTCATCAGGCCAGCTTTTTTCAGATAGTCGCTCACGACCATCGAGCCGGGCGCGAAGCTGGTCTTCACCCACGGCTTCGATTTCAGCCCATGCTCGACGGCCTTCTTGGCCAAAATTCCCGCGCCGAGCATCAGCGACGGATTCGAAGTGTTCGTGCAGCTCGTGATTGCGGCGATCACCACGGAGCCATCGCCGAGTTCAAAGCGATCGCCATTGTTCTGCACGTTTGTGTGCTTTGCGGCACTCGTCAGCGACTTCTGAAATACTTCCTTGGCTTGCGTCAGCGGGACTTTATCCTGCGGGCGCTTTGGGCCAGCGATTGTCGGCACGACGTCGCCAAGATCGAGCTCGAGAGTATCGGTGAATTCCGGGTCGGGCGTTTGATCCGTGCGAAACAGGCCCTGCTCCTTTGTATAGGCTTCCACCAAGCGCACCTGCGCTTCGTCACGGCCGGTGAAACGCAGATATGCGAGCGTTTCGGCGTCGACCGGGAAAAAGCCCATCGTTGCGCCATATTCCGGCGCCATGTTGCCGATGGTGGCGCGGTCGGGCAGCGTCAGGCTCGAAAGACCCGTGCCGTAAAATTCGACGAATTTTCCTACGACGCCTTTCTTGCGCAGCATCTGCGTGACCGTGAGAACCAAGTCCGTCGCTGTCGCGCCTTCGTGCAAGCGGCCGTGCAGCTTGAATCCGACGACTTGCGGAATCAGCATCGAAAGCGGCTGGCCGAGCATGGCGGCTTCGGCTTCAATGCCGCCCACCCCCCAGCCGAAAACACCGAGGCCATTGACCATGGTCGTGTGTGAATCCGTGCCCACGAGAGAATCGGGATACGCCCATTGCTTACCGTCCTCTTCGCGACGGAACACAACGCGCGACAAATACTCGAGATTCACCTGGTGGCAAATTCCGGTGTCCGGCGGAACGACCTTGAAATTTCGGAAGCTGTTCTGCCCCCAGCGCAGGAAGGCATAGCGTTCCACATTGCGCATGAACTCCAATTCCGAATTGAATGCGAAGGACTGCGGCGTGCCGAATTGGTCGACTTGCACGGAGTGGTCGATCACAAGTTCGGCAGGAAAAAGCGGATTGATTTTCTTGGCATCGCCGCGCAGCTCGC
>JASHRL010000040.1 GCA_030037355.1 Candidatus Acidiferrales bacterium
AGCCTCCGCCGTCGTTCGACTGGATTCAGGGATTCGATGCAAGCGTCATTTCGCGTTACTTGCATTTCTCCGTCGGCGGCGCATGGAAGGATTCGAGCGGCATTTATTTCGATTCCTACATCCAATAGTTCGCGCCATTTTGCGCATCGGCTGAACATCTGATATTACTTTTCAGCGGCTCCGCGCGCGTGTCCGCTGGGGGAAATCTTCGTTTTGCGATCGTTCAGACATATTCCTGCAAACATCGCCTCACGGCTGAGTTACCTGCTGCTCCTGTTCCTCGCTGTCTTGTGGGGCGGGTTGGCGCGCACGAACTTCGCAAAAAATCAGTCTCTGTCATCGCCGCAGCAATCAAGCGCCGCGGTCCAGTTTGCGCTGAATGGCAATGTCGCGCAGATTCCCGTCGAAATCTCGGATGACCTTGTCTTTCTCCCCGTCGGAGTCGATGGCGGCCGGCCTTCCTGGTTCTTGCTGGATACTTCGCGCGCCACTTCTTCCATAGACGACATTCGCGCCGCCGCGCTCGGCCTCTATGCGCCTGGCTCCGGAAACCCAGCCGGAAAGGCCATTTCAAATGCCACACTCGATTTTCCGGGACTTAGAATTACGGTCCCTTCGCTCGCTCTCGAGTCCTTCGGCGATCTTTCCTCGCGAATCGGCCATGCAGTGGATGGCGTTCTCGGCGCCGACGCCGTCGGCCAGCTCGTCGTCGCCATCAGCTACGACCGTCAGTTGGTTCGCTTTTACGATCCAAAATCGTTCCAATATTACGCACTGGGTGCGAGATTGCCGTTTCAGCTTCTCGGTGGCGTTCCCGTAATCGAAGCCAAGGTTTCCGTGCCTCATCGCGGAACCTTTCATGGCCTCTTTTCGATTGCCACGGGCCAGACAGAAGCCATCCAATTCGCGCCGCATTTCGCGTCGTCGCATGATCTGCGAGGTTCCACCGAGCGCACCATCCCTTTTTTCCCCGACACCACATCCTCGGATTCCGATTCGGCCGGGCGTCTCGGCCGCCTGCATGAGATTCAATTTGGAAAGATTACGCTTTCCGACCCAATCGCGACTTTCCCGGGCAAATCAGCGCACTCTGAGGCGCATGCCCCTTCCGATTTTGCCGGCT
The DNA here is from genome assembly GCA_030037355.1 of Candidatus Acidiferrales bacterium. GTDB lineage: Bacteria > Acidobacteriota > Terriglobia > Acidiferrales > UBA7541 > DAHUXN01. The sequence goes on from JASHRL010000040.1 coordinate 1,124, forward strand.
CGCTCGGCGGCGAAATTCTTGACCGGTTCAACGTTTACATCGACTATCCCGCGCATCTCCTCTATCTTGAGCCCAACAAGCATTTCCCCGATCGCTTCGTCGAGGACATGAGCGGCCTTGTGCTTGTTGCGATCCCTCCTGCTTTCCACGCCTTTGAAGTCGCTCAGGTGATTCCCAAATCTCCCGCGGAAGATGCCGGCATGGCCGCTGGTGACATGATCGAAAAAATCGATGGCAACTCCATGTCAGAGGGCACACTCGACGACATCCGCGCTCTCCTGCGCCAAAATGGCATCCAGCACGTCCTCACCGTGCGGCGCAACGGCAAACTCATCACCTTCACGCTCACGTTAAAGCCAATGCTTTAGGCCGGGAACGCGTCTCCTCGAACTTCGCCAATTCCACGCATTGAATAAGCCCAAGGATCGTCGGCGGCAGTTCTCATTCAGGAAGTGTCTTAACTGCATCGGCGGGGTAAGAGACTAACTCTGCGGCAAAACAAGCAAATTTGCGGCTCTGTTACTCGTATTCGCTAAGGGTTTTGGCCATTTCGCGCAGCCTCGCGTCAGCCAGCGCAAAAACGCTTCCTTCTTCGAACTTCCCGTTCGCATTCTGCTTGCCCGCTTTCGTGCCGGTGAGAATTTCGATTCCTTCTTCAATCCTCGCCACGGGGTAAATGTGGAATTTGCCGGTCGCGACCTCCTGAATCAGGTCTTCACGCAACATCAAATCATCCACATTCTCAATCGGAATGAGCACGCCTTGCTTCCCCGTAAATCCTTTCACGCGGCACACGTCGTAAAAACCCTCGATTTTTTCATTCACGCCGCCGATCGGCTGGATATCCCCCTGTTGATTCACGGAACCGGTCACGGCCAGATCCTGCCGGATCGGCACGCCCGCAAGCGCGGAGACCAGCGCGTAGATCTCGGTCGAACTCGCGCTATCGCCGTCCACGCCGGAATACGATTGCTCAAAACAAACGCTCGCCGCCAGCGACAGCGGTTTGTCTTGCGCAAACGTTCGCCGCAGATAGCCGGAAATAATGTGCATGCCTTTGTCGTGGAACCGTCCGCTCAAATTCGATTCTCTCTCGATATTGATGATGCCCGCCTTGCCCAGCGCTGCCGACGCCGTGATTCGCACTGGCTTGCCAAAGGCATATCCTCCGAGCTCGAGCACGCTCAGTCCGTTCACCTGACCGGCCCGCTCGCCATCCACGTCGATGAGCAGCAGCCCTTTTTCAATCATCTCCTGAATTTTCATCTCGACGAGGTTGTGCCGCTGTATTTTGGCTTCCAGCGCTTCGCGCACATGCGCCGCCGTAGCCAGGGTCGCGCCTGCCTGCCGCGCTGCGTAACTCGACTCGCGCGCCACGTCCGCAATGTCGAAGAATCTCGCGGTCACTTTCCCGCGACGCCCCGCTTGGCGCACGCCGTGCTCCATCAGTACGGCAATTGCTTCACGGTCGAAGGGCAGCAACTTTTCGTCGTCACAGAGCTTGCGCAATCGTCCGCAGTAATGCTCGATGACTTCCGGCCCCCACTTCATTTCCTCGTCGAACTCCACGCGCACTTTGAAAATCTTCTTGAAGTCGTCTTCAAAGTTGTAGAGTAGCTCGTACATTTCGCGGTCGCCGATCAATATGATCTTCACGTGCACATCGATCGGTTCTGGTTTCATCGCCGGTGTGCTGAACGGAAAAAACATGTCCACGGGCTGGATTTCTAGTTTGCTGTGATTCAGCGTGCGTTTCAGTGTTCTCCACACGCCCGGTTCTGTCAGCGTATCCAGCGCGTACATGATCAGGAAGCCGCCATCCGCGCGCAGCAGCGAGCCGCCGCGCAGATCCATGAAATCTGAACTCCATCCGCCGCGCGCGTCGTAGCTGCGGTGGATCGTGCCGAACAGGTTTGCGTACGTCGGAATCGTCTCGAATATTACCGGGTAATTCTCCTGCTCTCCGTGCGACAAAATCACGTTCACGCCATATACACGAAAAGGATCGCGCTCCGCCCGTTCCGCCCGCGGGCTCCCGCCTCCTTCCGAAGGCGGCTGCTCGTCTTCGCCTTCGCGTTCTTTGAACGGATCCAGATTGTCCAAAATGTGGTGCCGCACTTCTTCGAGATACTCCGCGATATGTCCGTTGGGATATTTCTCCTTCAACTCCTCGATCACGCCGTCCACCAGCACCGACGCCGCTTCCTGTTCCAAATAACTCATCTCGCTCGCCAGTTCGCGCGAGAGCGAAAGCGTTTTCCGATAGACCACCGTGAATTCCTGCCGGAACTGGTCGTACTTCCGTTCGAGATCTTCTGCTGCTGTCGTTTCGATTTTTCCTTCCTGCACCAGTTTTGGAATCTCTTCGATCGGGACCATCTGTCCTTCGAGGACCGGGAAAATTTCCGGCAGCGCCACGGCGCCCACTTGCATTCGCCCCAGTGCGAATTGTTCGCGCGCGATTCGCCGCGTGAAATCGTCCATCAATTCTTTTTCTCGCTGCGTGTAGCGGTCCACGATGCGGGATTTCTGCCTCTGGAACGGCTCGCCCTCGAACACTTGCGGAATTCTTCGCCGCAGGAATTCGATTCCCGACTCCATTTCCTTCCGGAACGAATTCGCCTGCCCCGGCGGCAGCGTCAGCAAACGAGGCCGGTCCGCGTTTTTGAAATTGTTCACGTAACACCGGTCCGGCGAGGATTGTGTCTTCGGTCCGATGCCTTCGATCATGCGCACGATCATCCCGCCGCGGCTCGTGCCCGTAAGTCCGCAAACGAATGCGTTGTATCCCTGCGCCGTCATCTCCACGCCCATGCGCAGCGCGCGCAGCGCGCGTTCCTGTCCGATTTCCCCGCCGATCGACGGCGCTTCTGCCGAAGTCGCATACGGCACCGTCTTCGGGTCGCACTTCCACCGCAATTGCTCCGGTGTGAGTTCCGGCAGCGAGTTTTTCTTTGGAGTCATTCCCTTTTCCGGTATTTCAAGCGGCGCTTACTCTAACACGCCTCTGGCTCGTGTCCCAGCCGCGCTCGTTAAGCTGTTCCTTCGCGGATTTTGGATTGTCTGTGCGTGTAGAGCTCCAGCACGCTCGCCGCCGTTGCCACGACAATCGGCCCCAGTACAATCCCCAGCATTCCAAACACAGCAATCCCGCCAAGGATGCTGATGAACACCAGCAGCCCGCTCAACTGTGCTCGTCCGCTAATCAGCCACGGTCGGATAACGTTATCCGCCACTCCTACCACCGCTGCGAGCACGAGCGCGAGGAAAATCGCCTTTCCCCAGTGGCCCGTCACAATCAGATCGATCATCGCCGGAACCCAGATCACCAGGTCGCCGACAACCGGTAGCAGCGAAAGAAACGCCATCGCTACGCCCCAGAACACCGGTGCAGAGATGCCCACGATCCAAAATCCCAGCCCACCGCCCAATCCGTGCAGCACAGCAGCAATCAGCGTCGAGGTCACGCTGGCGAAGATCAGGTCGCGCGACTTGCCAACTAGTTCCTCGCGCGACTCACGCTCAAAGGGCAGCAACTGCCTGACGCGCTCCATCAGCTCTTCGTTGTCGCGAAACAGATAAGACATCGCCAGCAGCGTCACCGCCAGATCGAACAGGAAAATCGCGATATTTTTCAGTATCGAGCCGACCTGAGAAGCCAGAAATTCCGCCACGGCCTCGATGGCGCGGTGCAGCATTTGCGAAAGGCTCTCCGGCGTCTGGCCGGGAGCATGTTGTGCCAGCCATATCCATGCGCGATTCACCTTCTCGAATCCGCCGTTATTGATCTCCTGCTGCACTGCGCCAGCGGCCTGCAGCCCTTGGTGAATGAACGCCATCGCCACGCCAATCGCCGGCAGGATCAGCAGCAGCGTCACCAACACCGTGCATGCCGCGGCGGCCCGCGTTTTTCCCCATCGCTTTTTCAAAATCCGGTTCAGCGGATCAAACACCACCACAAGCACAACAGCCCACCCCAGCGGTGCCAGAAACGGCTGAAAGACCAAGTAAACAAAATACGCCACCAGCGCGATGAAACCATAAAACAGCGCCGCTCCCAGCCGCTTGTGCAATATCGTCTCTCTTGCCAATTTCTCGCGCCTCGATTCGCTTCCGCAAGGATAAGCGAACAGCATCCATAGTTTCCTTTTCCGACTTTGTCAACTGCGTGATGCGGATCATGGGCCGTGATTTCGAAATACAAATTGTCGCGGATTCCTTCTTTTTGTGCTTTAATCCCCGTCCAACCCGGCTTCCTTTTGCAAAACAGGAAAATTGAACACCATGAAGGAGAACTTTTCATGAACGACAATGCCAGGATTACGGCTCTTCGCGTCGCGCTTGTTCTCGTGGGGATCATCTTCATCGTGGGCATCTATCCTTTGACGATTGTCTGGCCCGCAGGATGGGCCTGGCACTTGAGCGGCCGCTCCGTGTACCTGGAGATGATTCTAGGCGTTTACGCCACTCTCGGAGTGTTTCTGCTCCTCGCGGCAAGGGAGCCGCTGCGGAATTTGAGCCTCATTTGGTTCACTGTTTGGTCAAGCATCGTGCACGGCGGCATTATGGCCGTCCAGGCATTTCAATTCCCGGAGCATCGCGGGCACCTGTACGGCGACGTTCCGGCTCTCATCGTCGTCGCTCTCGTGCTCGCCGTTCTGACTACACAAGTCACGAAAGGCGCGCCACAGACGGCGCATTAGCTGCGCAAGCTGAAACCCGTCGATTCAAAATGGCTACGCACAGGGCAACGCCTCGTGCGTAGCCTCCTCCAGGCTCCGGCAGATATGCCATCCCGGTGTTATAATCAGCGTGACTCTAGCTGATGGCCGCCGAATCCAAGACGCCCGCGACGCATTGCCAGCACTCGAGGACCATTCTCGTCGCCAAAGATGAGCACGAGGAGTATCTCGAATGCTTGGACTGCGGCGAAATCTTCAATCCCGCCGAGCAACAATCCCCCTCCGAAGCCAGCGCAGGCGCGAACTTCGGCGAATCTCTGTCCGACGCATAAACTGATCGTCTCCGCCGATCGTTGCGCGAATTTCTCGCCAAAACTCTAGCGTCCGCATCGTGATTGTGGAATATTACGCCGCGACTTGCGGCAGCGATCCGCTTAGGGGGCGACTATGGCTCGGACGATAGGTAAGCTGATTTCTTGCGCAATCTTTCTTCTATTATTCACCGCCGTTTGCGCCGCGCAGGAAACAGATACCGAGCGCCACGCCGCATCCGATGTGATTAAGCAAATCCAGGAACTCGAGCGCTCGCTGAACGTTCCTTCGATGGTCGCGCAACTCACTGCGCCCGACAAAAATCGCGACGAAGTTATCGCCCGCGTTCAGGAACTCATGAACACCGAACTCCTCCCCATGGCCGATTGGATCACGCGCCATCCCGAAATCGGTTTCACCGAAACGCAAGCCGTCGCCAAACTCACCTCCTATCTGCGCGCCCACGATTTCGATGTCACCGTCGGCGTAGCTGGCCTGCCCACAGCCTTTATCGCCACCTACAAGCACGGCACTCCCGGCCCGAATTTGGGCGTCATCCTCGAATACGACGCCCTGCGTGGAACTCAGGGCCCATTTCATGGTGATCAGCACAGCGCGCAAGGCCCTGTTGGCATGGCCGCAGCCGTCGCGATTTCAGAATTCCTCACGCGCACGCATACGCCCGGAACGGTCACCGTTTACGGGACTCCCGGCGAGGAAATGATGCCTCCCGACGCCAAAACCGTCATGTGGAACGCCGGCGTCTTCAAAGGCGCCGACGTCATCGTGCGCAGCCATTCGCTCATGGTCACCACGCGTCCCGCGCCCGGATTCGGCACGTGCTGCATGAATATCGACGGCGTCAAATACACGTTCTCCGGCGCTCCTGCGCACGAGTTGACCGCCTGGGATGGCCGCAACGCGCTCGAAGCGGTCATCAAGCTCTTCGACAATATCGACGCGATTCGCGCCAGCATGCGCCCCGAAGCGCGCATCGAGGGAATCATCACCGAAGGCGGCGCCGCGCCTAACGTCGTGCCCGACAAAACAGTCGCCGATTTTTACATCCGCTATCCTGATTCGGTTTATCTCGACCAGATCACCGAAATGGTGAACAACGCCGCGCGCGCCGCTGCTCTCGCCACCGGCACGAAAGTCAGAATCGATCACTACGGCTCCCAGCGCGACGGCATTTCCATCGCCACGCTCTCAGAACTCGACTTCGCGTACATGAAGCAGTTCGGCGCCACGGGCATCATTCCCGAACCGGACAAACCCCAGGGCTACGAAGAGACCGGCAGCGTTTCGAGCCAGATCCCGGGCATTGAAGTCACCGCAAAATCCTCGAATTTTTCCAATCACACGTACGGGATGCTCGCCGACGCCACCACTGAAGTCGGCCATTCCGGCTTCATGATCGACGCCGAAACGGAAGCCGCCATCCTCTACGATTTCGCCACGCATCCCGAGCTGCGCAGCGCTGTAAAAACCGAGTTCACTCGCATTCAGGAGCTTTTCGCGGAATACCAAAGGGATTTGCAGAAGGCGTATCCGCAGCCCACCGTTCCCGAGCCGAAGTAGAGCGCCTTCGCCCGGCTCATTCACCGATTGACATTTCCCTGCTCACCAATCTATCCTTCCATAGTCTAACTATGCATCGCCAATCTACGTCAGGAGCGCTTAATGCATCGCGATGAAATTCCCCCCGGCACTCTCTATCTGATGATCCTGAAAACGCTCGCCCGCCGCCGCGAGCTGCACGGCTACGAAATTGCCAAAACCATTCAGCAAAATTCCGAAGACGTGCTGCAGGTCGAGGAAGGCTCGCTCTATCCCGCGCTCCAGCGCATGCTCGTCAAGGGCTGGGTGAAAGCTTCCTGGGGTACGACGACGGAAAATCGCCGCGCGCGTTTTTATCGCCTGACTCCGCTCGGTCGCAAGCAACTCGAGATCGAGCAATCGCAATTCGAACGCGTCGTGAACGCCATCACCCGCGTGATTCAGACCGCGTAGCCATTCGGGAGGAGAACGCCATGCCCTGGCTCCATGAATTTGGCCGCCGCATCCGAATGCTTTTCCGCCGCGCGCAGTTCGACCGCGATCTCGATGAAGAAATGCGCCTGCACATCGAATTGCGTGAAAAAGAACTCACAGCAAACGGATTTCCCGCGTCGGAGGCACACATGAACGCGCGAAAAAACTTCGGCAACACTCTGGCGTTACGCGAAGCCAGTCACGATTCCTGGGGTTGGGCTTGGCTCGAGCATCTCGCGCAGGACCTGAAATTCGCTTTTCGCATGCTGCGCAAAAATCCAGGATTCACGGCCGTCGCTGTCCTCACTCTAGCTCTCGGCATCGGCGCCAACACCGCAATTTTCAGCGTCGTAAACGCAATTTTATTGCAGCCGTTACCGATTCCGGATTCCTCGCGCGTCGTGGTGTTTCATGAAGCGATTCCCAAGATCAACTTGGTGAGCAATGCCGTTTCACCGCCAGACATTCATAACTACAGCAAGCACACTGACATTTTCGAATCGACGGCGGCCTTTTACGAAAAGAACGCAAATCTAACCGGAGTAGGTCAACCGCAGCGCCTGCTCGCAATGCACGCGAGTGCGAGTCTGTTACCGTTATTGGGTATTCGCCCAATTCTCGGCCGCAATTTCACTCCTGCTGAAGACACATACGGTGCCGGTCACGTCGTGCTTTTAAGCGAAGCGTTGTGGAGGAGCGTATTTGGCGGTTCGCCTAGCGCTATTGGCAAGCACGTAATGCTTAATGATGTGAGCTATGAAGTGATCGGTGTTCTGCCGCAATCTTTCCAGATTCTTTACCCGGAGTATCAGGCTTGCGTTCCCATGGCTCTTCCGCCGCAGGAATTCACCGACGAACACGAAGGCGATCTGTTTATAGGAATGCTAGCGCGACTGCGCCCCGGCGTCAGCCTTCAACAGGCTCGCGCGGCTATGACCGTCGATGCGGCCCGCGAAGTCGCCAGTGCTCCTCCTCAAGTAGCTCCGATGCTGGTGGGTTTCCGAATTGAAGTCCTACGGCTCATCGACGAAGAAGTCGGTAATATCCGCCAGCCTCTGTATTTGCTGCTCGGTGCTGTTCTTTTCGTCCTTCTCATTGCGTGTGCCAATGTCGCCAATCTGCTTCTTGCCCGCGGCAGCACGAGGTCGCGCGAGATGGCCGTTCGCGCTGCAATCGGTGCCGGGCGTCGTCGCATCGTCGCGCAACTTCTCACAGAAAGCGTGCTCCTTTCCTTCCTTGGTGGAGTGCTCGGACTGCTCTTCGCCTGGTGGGGAACCACAGCGCTTGTGCATTTTGCGCCGCCAAGCCTTCCGCACACCAGCACGATCCGCGTCGATCCCATCGTGCTTGTCTTCGCATTTGTCATTTCTACTCTGGCTGGAATTTTCTTCGGGCTCGCTCCCGTTGTCCAGGTCGGCAAAATCGATTGGAGCGATGCGCTGAAAGAAAATGCGCGCTCGGGCGCATCGGAGATAGGTCGTCGCGGATTGCGGCGCCTTCTCGTCCTCTCCGAAATAACTTTGACCTTTGTCTTGCTTGTTGGGGCGGGCCTGCTGCTGCGAAGTTTCGCGAAATTGCTCGACGTGAATCCTGGATTTGATCCAACAAATGTCCTCACCATGCGCCTTTCGCCTTCAAAACAAGGCAATGCGGCACAAGCCGCGGCACTCTCGCGAGACTTATTAGCCCGCATTTCTGCGATGCCGGGCGTTACTCGCGCGTCTCTCGCGGGAGAACCACCGCTGATGGATCCCGGCAATTCGATCTTCCTCATTCACGATTACCATGCTGCGGCGAATGGGCCCCAGCCACATGCGGACGATGTGGCAACTTCGCCCGGATATTTTGCAGCTATGGGAATCCCGCTCCTCCATGGTCGTGTCTATACCGACGAAGACATCCAGTCCAATAACCCTGTAGTTGTCGTGGATCAAGCACTGGCCGACCGGTTCTGGCCGGGCCAAAGCGCGCTCGGAAAACAAATCGGATTCGACAGCAAAGGGCCATGGTCCACGATTATTGGCGTAGTTGGCACAGTCCGTAGCCATACCCTGGCCATGGAATCCAAAGGAACGTTGTACTTTCCAGGATATTACGAAGGCATGTCGCTCGTGGTTCGTGCGGCTTCGAATCCCGGCGCGCTCGCTGGCGCAATCCGCACACAAGTGCAAGCTCTCGATCCCAGTCAGGCAGTCTATGACGTGAAGACAATGAGTGAGAGAGTTACGGAATCCGTGGCCCAGCAGCGATTTGCCGCGGTCTTGCTGGCGCTTTTCGCTGGGCTGGCTCTCGCCCTCGCGGCCGTTGGATTGTACGGCGTGTTGTCGTACATGGTTGCCCAGCGCACGCACGAAATCGGTGTGCGCATGGCGCTCGGCGCGCATCCGCGTGACGTTCTTCGCCTCGTCATCGGTCAAGGACTGAAGCTCGCGGTCATCGGAGTTGCCGTCGGCATCGCCGCCGCCTTTGGACTCACTCGCCTCATGGCCAGTTTGCTCTACGGCGTCAGCGCCACCGATCCTCTCACGTTCGTGGGCGTTTCGCTTCTGCTTGTGCTTGTCGCGCTGCTCGCTTGCTATGTCCCTGCCCGCCGCGCCATGCGCGTCGATCCCATGTTGGCGCTGCGTTATGAATGAAATGAGTGAGAAGGGCAGGAAATCGTGAACTGGCTGATTCAATTCTTGCGGCGACTCTCAATGCTCTTTCGCCGTGCGCAGTTCGACCGCGATCTCGATGAAGAAATGCGCCTGCACATCGAATTGCGTGAAAAAGAATTTCGCGAAAAGGAACACAGCGAGACCGGATTTCCGCCCGAGGAGGCGCACATGGCCGCGAAAAGAAATTTTGGAAATTCACTCGCTCTGCGCGAAGTGAGCCACGATTCTTGGGGCTGGTCCTGGTTCGAGCATTTGTCGCAGGACGTCCGCTTCGCCTTTCGCATGTTCGCGAAAAATCCCGGTTTTACAGCCATCGCCGTTCTCACTCTTGCTTTGGGCATTGGCGCGAACACCGCAATTTTCTCGTTCGTTTATGGAGTGCTGCTCGCGCCGCTGCCCTACCGCGATGCGTCGCGGCTGGTCGTGCTGAACGAGACGACGCCAAAGGTCGGCAACGTCAGTGTCTCGTATCCGAATTTTCTGGACTGGCGCACCGCGAGCAAGGCTTTTTCGCAGATGGCCGCCGTTCAGCAAATGGGCTTCAACCTTGCCGGCGCTAGCGTCAGCCAGCCTGAAAACATCGTTGGCGGCGCCGTCTCTCCGAATTTTCTTTCCATGATGGGCATACGGCCGCTCCTCGGACGCGACTTCGATCCCTCAGAAGAAAAGGCCGGCACAGCGCCTGTCGTGTTGCTCAGCTATCCGCTTTGGCAATCTCATTTTGGCGGGGATCGCGGCGCGATCGGGCGCACGATTACGCTCGATGAGCGCAGCTTTACCATCGTCGGCGTCCTTCCGCCCGATTTCCGGTGGTTGGATAAGATGGACGTGATGCTCCCCATCGGCGTGTGGGCCACGAACAATCCCGACGCAACGGACAGGGGCGCTCGCGGCGATAACACCACGATCGCCCGTCTCGCGCCAGGCGTGACCTTCGCGCAAGCGCGCGCAGAAATGAACGCCATCGCCGCCGAACTGGCGAAAGAATATCCGCGGCAAAATGGAGGAGGTGGCGTCGCGCAGCAATCGATTCGCGATGCCTACGTCAGCAACACGCGTCAGGCCCTGCTTGTTCTTTTCGGCGCGGTGGTGTTTGTTCTGTTGATCGCCTGCGCGAACGTGGCCAATTTGTTTTTGGTTCGCGGCGCGGCGAGAACAAAAGAGATTGCGCTGCGCATCGCTTTTGGCGCGAGCCGCAGCCGGATCATCTGGCAGATGCTGACGGAGAGCCTCGTCCTCGCGTCGCTCGGTGGCATTCTGGGGCTCGCTCTGGCGATCGGTGGAATCCATGGAATGACGCGGCTGCTTCCCACAGATACTTTTGCGGGCGCTGCGGTTAGTTTGAATGCTCCCGTTCTGCTCTTCGTGGCGCTCGTAGTCGTTTTCGCCGCGTTCGTCTTCGGGCTGGCGCCGGCAATGCATGCCACCAAACAGGACATCCAGTCGGAGTTGAAGGAGGGAGGACGAACTTCAACCGCAGGCGCATGGCAGAACCGACTGCGCGCCGTCCTTGCGGTTGGGGAGATTTCGCTGGCGCTGATCCTCCTCGCTGGCGCGGGCTTGATGATGAAAAGCCTCTACAACCTGATGAATGTGAATCCGGGATTCCGGACCCACCATGTGCTCTCCATGGAAATAGATTTGAATCCGCAGCGATACGCGAAAGATCCGGCGATCCTGAATTTTTGGCAGCAGGTTCTCGACCACGTGCGCGCTTTGCCCGGCGTGGAAGGCGCAGCGCTGGGAACTGTGGTTCCGCTGACCGGCAATCACAGCCGCACGGACATCACCATTGAAGGAATGCCCTTGCCAAAACCCGGAGATTGGCCGCATCCCGATTTTCATGAGATCAGCCCCGGATACTTGCGCACGCTGGGTATCCCTTTGCTGCGCGGGCGCGAATTCACCGATGCGGATAACGAACATTCATCACTGGTCGGATTGGTGAATGAAAAACTGGCGCGCCAGTTCTGGCCGAACCAGGATCCGGTCGGGAAAAGATTCATGTTCGGCCATCCTGATCTCAGCGGGAAGAATCCACCGAAGTGGATCACCGTTGTCGGTGTGGTTGCCGATACAAAGCTGTACGGCTTGCAGAATCCCTCGCGTCTGGAGGTTTACGATCCTTTGCGTCAAGACGCGAGTAGCGACATGAATCTGTTGGTCAAATCGAACGTGGATCCCGCGGCGATGATTTCGGCGATTCGCAGCGCAGTGGCTTCGGTCGACAAGGATCAGGCGATTTTTGCCATCTCCACGATGGATCAATTGCGCAGTGACTCCGTGGCGACGCAGCGGCTGACTCTCGTCGTGCTTGGAGCTTTCAGCGCGCTGGCGCTGATTCTTGCAGCCATCGGAATTTACGGCGTGATTTCCTATTCTGTCGCGCAGCGCACGCACGAAATCGGAATTCGCATCGCGCTCGGCGCGCAGCGCGGCGATGTCTTGCGAATGGTGCTAAAACAGGGCGTGCAAATCGCGCTCATCGGAGTCGCGCTCGGATTTGCTGTCTCGATCGGCCTGACGCGACTGATGTCCAGTCTGCTTTTTTCTGTTGGCGCAGATGACCCGGCGACGTTCGCAAGCGCCGCGATTCTTCTAGCGCTCGTCGCCCTGTTCGCATGTTACATTCCCGCGCGCCGCGCGCTCCGCGTCGATCCGATGATCGCGCTGCGTTACGAATAATTCCGAATTCGCAAAAACAAATTTAACTATCAGCGGATGCCGAGCTTTTCGATGATGCGCGTCACTTCTGCGGCGGGGACGTCGTAAAGTTCGTGCTCGTCTTCCTGCTCGAGGCGCTCGCGCAAATATTCTGCGGCGATGAAGCTTGCTTCGCGGTCGGTGAGATTGCGTTTGCGGCGTTCCATGAAATCAGCGAAGGCCAAATGCGCGAGGCCCAGCACGACGCCTTTGCCATCCACATAAAATTTGCAATCGATGGTGTCGGAATGGCGCGTGGCGATGCCATTCCAGGTACGTGAAAATCGCACGCGATAAACGACATCGGTCATTTTCGAAGCGACTTCGAATGGCCGGACAAAATCGCTCATCATGCCGCGATTGGGGATGCGCGTTACGGTTCCCGTGCTCATCTTTCGTTTACCCTCGTTCCTTTTTCTCTTTTCGTCTCGTCTGACCCGCTTCGCAAAATTTCAGGCGACAAAAATAATCCAAGTTACTTGTGCGTGGCGACGGCGGCGTGCGCATCCGCATAGCTGCGAATCGCAGCGCCAACGCCCGCGCCCGCGGGCAGACGGAAATTCTGATCGAGCAAACACTTTTCGAGTGCGGCGAGGAAAAGAAGAACATTATTTTTCTGGCAGCCGTGTCCCATCAGACCAACGCGCCAGAGCTTGCCTTTGATTGGGCCAAAGCCGCCGCCGATTTCAATATTGAATTCGTCGAGCAACTGATTGCGCAGCCTGGCGTCTTCGACTCCCTGTGGGACTTTGATTCCGGTGACCGTGACCTGGCGGTCCTTCGGATTTTCGACGAACATCTCAAGGCCCATGGCTTCGAGGCCGGCGACCAGCGCATCGCGATTTTCGGAATGCCGCGCCCAGCGCGCTTCGAGTCCTTCTTCGAGAACAATGCGCAACGCTTCGCGTAAAGCAAAAACCAGCGAGATCGGAGCGGTGTGATGATAAGTGCGCTCCTTGCCCCAATAATTCATGGTGGTCGTCAAATCGAAATACCAGCTTTGCACCGGCGTCTTGCGCGCGCGCAGAACATCCTCGCCGCGAGGGCTGACGGTGATGGGCGCCATTCCCGGAGGAGCGCTCAAAGCTTTCTGCGAACCGCTAAAGCAGATGTCGATTTTGGTTTTGTCGACGTCGATGGGCATTCCGGCAAGAGTGGAAACGGTGTCGACGACGAGAAGCGCGCCGAGTTCATCGGCGACTTTGCGCATGCTATCGAGATTGGTGACGACGCTTGTGGAGCTTTCGCCGTGCGTGACGCCGACGATTTTGATTTTCTTTCCTTTGCCTGCGCGGCGGACATCATCGGGATCGCACGGCTTACCATAGGGCGCTTCGACGCGGATGATTTTCGCGGGAGTGCGCTCGGCGATGATGGCCATGCGTTCGCTGAAAACGCCATTGACGCAAATAATGGCTTCGTCGCCCGCTTCGAGCGGATTGAGGACGGCGGCTTCGATGCCGCCCGAACCGGAAGCGGAAATGGGAAAGGTGAGGCGATTTTGCGTTTGAAAAACCTGGCGAAGCTGAACCTGGAGATCACCCATCATCTCGAGGAACCAGGGATCGAGATGACCGACGATCGGAGTCGACATGGCGCGATAGACGCGCGGGTCAATCTGCGAAGGGCCAGGGGTCAGCATCAGGCGATTCGGGGGAAGCAGCTCACCAATCGACGAGTTCATTGTTTGTCCTCACCGCGCTTGCTTGCCTGTGAATGAGTGCGTCTTTGGCCGGGAGCCGTGCGGTTGCATTGGCAGGCAGGCGCTTCAAAATTGACTCGGCGCCCGGTCGCAAAGCGGTAGTTTCTCGAATTTGGGTGTCCCGGGTCAACATCCAAAATGGACGGCGGGAAATTCTGATGGAAATCGAGATCGGCAAATCGCGAGGCGACAAGAGATTGCGGAGGCGGAAAAACGGCCGCGCGAGAAGTGGCCGACGCATGTCGATCAGCACGGGTTGCAAGTGTCTGAAACGGACAGAGGAGCGAAAAAAATGGCGAAAAAACTCGATTAGAAATGGGTCCGATTGTTTGTTTTGTGTGGGTTGCGTCGAGTTCTTATTTCCCATAGAAACTCGATTAGTTAAAGGCAGTGACCCTTCGTTCCTCAGGGCAAGCGAGTGGCTAGTGACGAGTGGCGAGCGAGCGAAAGAGGAAGGGTTTGCTCGCAAGGCGGCGCAAAAAGGAAGCGAGAAAAATCTGTCCCGATTAGAGAAAGTCAAGTGATTGGTTTCGCGAGTGGTTAGCGGAAATTCACTGAGCTTTGCTGTCCCGATTAGGAAGTTGCGCTGATCCGAGGCCAACGAGCTGCGGCGGGCGAGCTCGACAGGGCGGACGATTTCCCGAATCGGGAAAAATGGCGGACGGAGGCGAGTGTCCGAAATCGCAAAGTTTTTCAAAAAACCGAAAGAATCAGCGATTAGAACGACCTCCCGTTGTTTGTTTTCTATCATTTGCATCGAGTTCTAATAATTCATATCCCTAGCGATTAGAAATCGCAAAAACGAACAAAAAGCGAAACTCCTTCGTCCAAATTCGGCTATGGCGCTCCAAGAAAATAAAAAGGCCACGTCGCCGTGGCCTTGCATACTTCCAGCGCTATCGTTGGCAGCCTGGGTTTTTCCAGGCCGCTATACACTATGTACCATATGATTAACTATTTGTCAAGGGAGAAAATCAGAAAAATTCGGGCGGGGCGGACCGAATACCTTGCGCGGATGAAGAAGCGCAAAAGGAGGAAAATGCAACCCTGTCTT
>JASHRL010000364.1 GCA_030037355.1 Candidatus Acidiferrales bacterium
GAGCGGCCCGCTTCGCGAATTTCCGCTGAATGCACGCGAATCACTTTGCCCTGGCCCGTGATGATCATCACGTCGGAATCTTCTTTCACCTGCAAAGCGGCGACGACCGAGCCATTGCGGTCAGTCGTCTTCAAATTGATCACACCTTTGCCGCCGCGCGAAGTGACGCGATATTCGGCGAGCGGCGTGCGCTTGCCGTAGCCTTTTTCGGTAACTGTAAGCATCAGCGACGTGAGCGATTCGCGGATCTGGTCGCTTTCGAGGTCGTCGAGGTTCTGCGTCTCTTTCTTGAATTCCTTTTTGATGATTTCGAAATCAGGCTGGACAGCGTCCATGGAGACGACGTAATCGTCCTTGGCAAGATCCATGCCGTTCACGCCGGCGGCCTGGCGGCCCATCGGGCGCACTTCGGTTTCGCGGAAGAGAATGGCCTGGCCATCGTGGCTGGCGAGGAAAACCATCTGCTTGCCGTCGGTTAATTTCGCGCCGATGAGCTCATCGCTGCCATCGAGATTGATGGCGATGATGCCGCTCGGACGTGGATTGGAAAATTCTGCGAGGCCAGTCTTTTTCACCGTGCCTTGCTTTGTAGCCAGAAAGACGTAACGGCCCTCTTCCTCGAGATTCCGCGCTGCAACTACGGCCGTGAGCTTTTCGCCTTCCTGGAAATGGACCAGGTTGTTGATAGCCTTGCCGCGCGTGGCCGCCGCCGCCTCGGGAATTTCATAGACTTTGAGCCAATAGACGCGGCCCTTCGAAGTGAAGAGCAAAATGTAGGTGTGCGTCGAGGCGACGAACAAATGCTCGACGAAATCCTCTTCGCGCGTCTTCGCGCCGATGCGGCCCTTGCCGCCGCGCGATTGATGGCGATAGACATCGACAGGCGTGCGCTTCACGTAGCCCGCATGGCTCACCGTGATGGCCATCTCCTCTTCTTTGATCAAGTCTTCGAGCTTGATCTCTTCGACGCGGTCCACGATTTGCGTGCGCCGATCGTCGCCGTAGTCTTTTTCAATTTCCTTCAGCTCCGCGACGATGACACCGCGCAGTTTCTTGTCGCTGCCGAGGATTTCCTTCAGCTCCGCGATGCGCACCTGAACCTGCTTGAGTTCTTCTATGATCTTCTCGCGCTCCATCTGCGTGAGGCGATGCAACTGCAAATCCAAAATCGCCTGCGCCTGGCGCTCCGTGAATTTCCACCGCTCCATCATTCCTTCTTTAGCTTCCTTGGGCGACTTCGAGCGGCGAATCAGCTTGATCAGTTCGTCGAGGACTTCCAGAGCTTTCTTGAAGCCGAGCAAGATGTGCTCGCGCTCTTCGGCCTTGCGTAAATCGTATTGCGTGCGGCGGCGAACGACTTCGACGCGGTGCTCGATGAAAAGCTTGATGAGCTCGACAAGGCCCAGCTCGCGCGGCTGGCCCGCGACAATGGCGAGCAGGATCATGCCGAACGATTCCTGCATCTGCGTCTGCTTGAAGAGGTGGTTCAGAATCAGCTGGGGCTCTTCGTCGCGCTTTACTTCGATGACGATGCGCATGCCGTCGCGGTCGCTTTCGTCGCGAATGTCGCTGATGCCCTGAATTTTCTTGTTCTGCACCAGATCGGCGATGTGCGCGATGAGCCGCGACTTGTTTACCTGATATGGCAGCTCGGTGATGACGATATTTTCGCGATCTTTTCCGGCCTGTTCGATGGCCGCTTTGGCGCGCACCTGGAAAGTCCCGCGGCCGGTCTTGTAGGCCTGCTCGATTCCTTCGCGTCCATAGATGTAGCCGCCGGTCGGAAAATCGGGGCCAGGGACGATCTTCATCACTTTTTTCAGATTCGTTTCCGGATCTTCGATCAACGCAACCGTCGCCGTGAGGATTTCTTTCAGGTTATGCGGCGGAATATTCGTGGCCATGCCGACAGCGATGCCGCTCGAACCATTGACGAGCAAATTCGGAATTTTGGTCGGCAGGACGACAGGCTCTTGCGTGCTCTCGTCGTAATTGGGAACGAAGTCGACGGTTTCCTTTTCGATGTCCGCAAGCATCTCCGCGGCGATGCGCGAAAGCTGCGCTTCCGTGTAACGCATGGCCGCAGGAGGATCGCCATCGACGGAGCCGAAGTTGCCCTGGCCATCGACGAGCGGATAGCGCATGTTGAATGTTTGCGCGAGACGAACCAGCGCGTCATAAACGGGAACGTCGCCGTGCGGGTGATATTTCTTGAGGACTTCGCCGACGACGCCGGCCGATTTCGAGCGCTTGCGGCCGGCGAGCAGGCCCATGTCGTACATGGCGTAAAGAATCCGGCGATGGACGGGCTTCAAGCCGTCGCGCACATCAGGCAGCGCGCGCCCGATGATTACGCTCATGGCGTAATCGAGGTACGATTTTTTCATCTCCGATTCGATATCGACCGGAGTCAGAATCTGTTGTGATTGCTCGTCAGCCATCCGTTTTCCCCATAAATCAGCTTTTTGAAGAATGCAAATTTGTCCCGATTAGACCGCTACCCTGCCCTGTGTTTTCAATAACTTACGGCCATTTCTAATAATTTTCAGTCCCGATTAGACTTTCCTGTGCGCACCCCACTCGAGTACATAAGTCTTGACCGTTTCGAAGGCGGCGGCGTTGTTTGAAAAGCGCTGTGCGGCGAAGTGAGCTTCGAGCATCCTCAGCAAATCCGCACATTCGGCTTCGCTCGCACATTCAAAAGCCACGCCGCGGTCTCTATCCGGCGCGTCCGTCGGCATAGCGCGAAAATTCGAGCAGCTCAGGCCCTTCAACCCCGGCAATGTTTGCCAGCTCAGTTGGTAAATCAAATTCCTAATCCGAAATGGCGATACCAAAACCTTACTGAATGCGCTCGCATGATGTGGGTTTAATCCTCCAGATACGTCCTGGAGCCGGACGCCACATCGAGCATCGCGCGAAGCGCTAGTATCCGTCCGGGGATTATGGATCGATGATCGATTTCCTCTTCACGGAACTTCGGGTCAGCAGCCATGTCCACGTTAACAATCCACCAGCGCTCGATCTTGTCCAGTAGCGAGATTAATTCGCTAAAGCGCGCACCAAGTTCGCTCGGGAGGCCCTTAGTCAGAACTTGCGGCAACTCGTGGACGAGCTTGTTTCTGAGTGCCCTGTCCTCATCAAAGGCAACAAGGTCCTTTTGACCAATCGCTTCAGATTCCTTGAGCCACTCGAGTGAAGCGAAAAGTGGGTTCGCTTTGTTGCTCTTCGACAATACCTGAGATTGGTAGTCCTTGTGATGATCCGAGCCCTTAAAGATGTCCTTATACGTTGGACCAGTCATGTAGAAGTCGCGGATACGCTCCACTATCGTGTCTTCGAGAAGCTCGTATGCGGCGATGTAAAGTGAAACATTAGTTAGTCGTGAGCGCAGAGTTTCAGGATTGAGCCACTCCCATTTCGGTTCCTCGTCAGTTCGCTCCACCTTAGACCTCACTTCCGGCTAAATATCCAAATTCACGACTTCGAGGGCGTTGTCCTGAATAAATTTGCGGCGCTCCTCGACGTTTTCGCCCATGAGTGTTGAGAAAATGTCTTCGGCGGCGACGGCATCTTCGAGGCGGACTTTGAGCAGCGTGCGCGTGTCGGCGTTCATGGTGGTTTCCCACAGCTGCTCGGGATTCATTTCGCCCAAACCCTTGAAGCGCGTGATCGTGAATTCTTTCTTGGCGTCTTCGAGAACGTAGCCAAGCACGCCAAGCGCATTTTCTTTCGTCACTTTGTCGCCATTGTGCGCGATGACGAAAGGCGGCTTGTCGTTTTCGGCAATGGCTGCGCGCAGCGTGCGGAAGCGTTTGTATTCCGGCGTGGCGGCGAGCGCCCAGTTGATTTTGCGGTCAGCCGTGCCATTGCGCAGGACGATTTCGTGCAGGCTGTGCTCCTCGTCGAATTCGAGCTTGGCTTCGAGCTTCAGCTTGGCCTTCTCGATTTCCTTGAGCAGCTCCTGCAATTTTTTCTTTTCGGCGAAATCGGTTTTCTTGTCGAGTTCGCACTCGGCCAATAGCTCGATGAGCCTCGGATCGCGCAGGCGCCGCGCCAGCTTCGCGGACATTTGTTCATATTCCTGCACGTTGAGAAGAAACTGCGTCAGATCGCCGCCTTCGAGCTGCTTGCCGTCCTTGCGTTTGACGATGTGGTCTTCCGTGGCGCGCTTCATCAGCTCGCGAGAAAAATCGCGCTCGTCGCGGATGTAGCGGTCCATCTTGCCGCGCTTGACGCGATAGAGCGGCGGCTGGGCGATATAGACATGGTCTTTCTCGATCAGCTCGCGCATGTGCCGGAAGAAAAACGTGAGCAGCAGCGTGCGAATGTGGCTGCCGTCGACGTCGGCGTCGGTCATCAAAATGATTTTGTGATAGCGAAGTTTCGTGGAATCGAAATCGTCCTTGCCGATGCCCGTGCCGAGCGCCGTGATGATGGCGCGAATTTCCTCATGGCCGAGCATTTTGTCGTAGCGGGCCTTTTCAACGTTCAGAATTTTGCCCTTGAGCGGCAAAATCGCCTGATATTTGCGGTCGCGGCCCTGCTTGGCGGAGCCGCCGGCGGATTCGCCTTCGACGACGAACAATTCGCAGCGCGCGGGATCGCGTTCCTGGCAGTCCGCCAATTTCCCCGGCAAGCCGCCGGTATCGAGCGCGGATTTGCGCCGCGTCAGCTCGCGAGCCTTGCGTGCGGCTTCGCGGGCCCGCGCGGCGTCAATACATTTGCCGATGATTCTCCGCGCGATCGAGGAATGCTTGTCGAAATATTCGCCAAGCCTTTCGTTGACGAGCTGCTCGACGACGCCTTTGATGTCGCTATTGAGCTTGCCCTTGGTCTGGCCTTCAAACTGCGGCTGCGGCAGCTTGACGGAGACAACCGCGACCAAGCCTTCGCGGACGTCGTCGCCGGTGATGGAGACTTGATCCTTTTGATCGCGAAGCATGCCGAAAGAACCGGCATAGTAATTAATCGTGCGCGTGAGCGCGGAACGAAACCCGGAAAGATGCGTGCCGCCGTCGACCGTGTTGATGGTGTTGGCGAAGGCGAAGATATTCTCGGCGTAGCTGTCGTTGTATTGCAGCGCGATTTCCATTTCGACCGTGTCACGCTTGCCTTCCATATAGATCGGAGAATCGTGCAGGGTTTCTTTGCCGCGATTGAGATGCTTGACGAATTCGGCGATGCCGCCAGTGAAACGAAATTCCGCTTTTTTGCCGTTGCGTTCGTCTTCGAGAGTGATTTTCAGACCTTTGTTGAGAAAGGCGAGTTCGCGAAGGCGCTGCGAGAGTGTGTCGTAACTATACGTGGTGGCGCTGAAAATGGCTGGATCGGGATGAAACGTGATTTTCGTGCCGGTTTTCTTCGTTTTTCCGGTGTCTTTCAGTTTTGAAGTAGGCTGGCCTTTTTCGTAACTCTGCTCCCAGACCTGGCCGTCGCGCCAGATTTCCAGATCGAGCCAATCAGAAAGCGCGTTGACGACGGAAACGCCGACGCCGTGCAAACCGCCGGAGACTTTATAAGTGTCACTGTCGAACTTTCCGCCTGCGTGCAATACGGTCATAACGACTTCGGCGGCGGGCTTTTTCTCCGTGGAGTGCATATCGACAGGAATGCCGCGGCCATTGTCGGTGACGGTGACGGAGTTGTCGTCGTGAACGACGACGTTGATTTCGTCGCAATACCCGGCCAGCGCTTCGTCAACGGAGTTGTCCACAACTTCCCAGACGAGATGATGCAAGCCGAGCTCGCCGGTCGAGCCAATGTACATTGCGGGACGCTTGCGCACGGCTTCAATGCCGCCAAGGACTTTGATGGAAGTCGCGTCGTACTTATGCCCCGAGCCTTTGGCAGGCGTATTTTCTTTTTCAGCCATTCTGACGTGCTCCTAGTTTTCGAGTCGGGAAGGCGGGTCGCGCGGATCAGCTCGACACTTGCCTTGCCCATTGGCCACAGCGCGTTTCCTTGCCTTGCGCGAGCTGGGGCTCGAAGGGTTTTCGCTTCATCCCGCTGCATTCCGAAATCCGGTGCAGCGCGGCGAAGACTTCTTGGCCCGTTGCGGGCCACTGCTGACTGGCCGCCCTCGCAGCGTTCTGGCGCGAACGAAAGAAAGCGAGCTCGGCCTTGCCTGAACTAAGTGCCGGTTTGGAGGTCAACCGGTACAAAAACTCACAACAAAATGTGCCTGAGTTACACGCAAATTGTAGCGGAATTTGAAGCGAGGGACAAGGCAATTCTGTTTTCTAAGCGTTATCTATCTAATTGTATTTACATGAGTTACATGGACCTCCAGGCTCCGGCGCTGTCGATTCGTAGATCGGTTAGAAACGTCCACAAAATGGTCCCTTAATCCTCGCAGAGCTGACCGAATTAGGGCCGAAAATCTGGCGTTTCTGGTGCGAATCCGGGCGATTTTCGCGCTGCCGTCGAATCAGAAGCTTCTGGCGCGCGATGCGGCTCGGGAAGTTGTGACAGGGAGCAATCGCCGCAGTTTATTGGAACTGTATTATGACCACATAATAATCGTCCCGCCCGCATTTGAATTTCGCGCCGTTGAAATTTCAAAAACGCAGCACAGGATTCTGTTCCCCGTGCAGAATTTCTGAAGTCAAGGATTTTCTTCGGGGTTTAGGAATAAAATTGCGCTGTGGAAAAACTGTGGATGAACTGTGCATGGTGTTCATTATGTTCGCTCAATTTTCTCTTGCTCCCGTCGTTTTATTTAGGCAGAATCCGCCCTCGCACTTGTGGTCAGTGTGATGAACGAGCACTCCTCAAGGCTTCGTTGCGGGACCGTATAGGGCACGCATCCTGACCGGGGCTGAATCTTAAGGGAAGACCGAGCACTCCCTCCGTGACGAGGGGTTTTCCACATAATTTCCACCGGTGTGGAAATTAGCGGGGTTCTTATTGCTGTGAACGTCTGGGACAAAATTCTTCAACGCATGGAGCGGCGGGTCAACGCCCACAGTTTTTCCACGTGGTTCCGACCGACACGTCTGGAGGCTGCGGA
>JASHRL010000365.1 GCA_030037355.1 Candidatus Acidiferrales bacterium
GCCAGCAGCTTCTGGCCGGCGCCGGGTCCGCTCTGCGGCTCGTATTGATTGTGGTTTTGTTGGGCCACCGCCGTAGCGGCGGTCAGGAATATTGCAATAAGGGATATCGTTATCGCTCTCATGGCGCGGTATCGTACACCCAAGATTGCGATGGCCGCAACCTGCTCGTACAGGTGGACTATAGACGTAGCTTCACAGAGATGCTCAACAGGATCGGGACATACGTCGTGCATTTGACAATTCTGCAAGCCCGATGGTACATCCCATTTCGCGGGAAACGCTGCGGCTGATAGCAAACGGGTGCAGTGTCGAGAAAGATGGTAGATGACAGGCTGCGGCGAAAAACGGCCCAGGAATGCGCGAACAGCTGCAATCGTAGTGGTGATCGGCTTCCTGTTCGCGGTCTTGCTGCCGGGCGCGAGACGCGCCGCGGCGCAAACGGCAGCCACAGGCGCGCTCGGCGGGACAGTCACAGACGCGAGCGGCGCCGTCGTTCCGGGAGCGAAAGTTTACGTCACCAGCCGGACAAGCGGTGAGGTTCGCACGGCGCAATCCGGTGCGCGCGGCGGCTACTTCGTGCCTCTGTTATCTCCGGGAAGTTATTCAGTGATCATTTCGAAGAGCGGATTCGAAACCTCCACTTATCCCAACATCCAAATCGAAGTCACCGAAACAGCGACGCTCAACGTTCGGATGCAAATTGGTCCGATGCGACAAACGGTTTCTGTCACATCCGGGACCAGCCAATTGCAGACCGTCTCAAGCGCGCTCGGGCGCATCGCCGATGAACGCATGATGGAAAGTCTGCCGCTCGTCAGCCGCAACTACACGCAGATTCTCGGCCTTTCGCCCGGCGTCTCCGGCGATATCAACGACGCTTCGGCTCTCGGTCGCGGCACAACGAGTCAGGCGGCGGCCCGCGGCGGCTATTCGGTCTCCGGGGCTGCAACCACCGACAACAACACGCAAATGAATGGCATCGGAGTGAACGACCTGATGGGCTCCGGTTACATGAGCGGCGGCGTTCCCGTTCCCAACCCCGACGCCATCCAAGAATTCAAAGTGCAAACGGCCATGTACGACGCAGCTTACGGCCGCAATGCCGGCGGCAATGTCGATGTAATCACCAAGTCCGGAACGAATGCCTTGCATGGTGATGCATGGGAATTTCTCCGCAACTCTGCCCTGAACGCCAACGATTTTTTTCTCAATGCCAGCGGCCAGCCGCGTGGCGTTCTCGATCAAAATCAATTCGGCTTTACGCTGGGAGGTCCAATCAAGAGGAACAAGCTGTTCTTCTTCGGCTCTTATCAGGGTACGCGGCAAAAGGACGGCCTCACGACGGGGTGCCTGACGACGGGCAATCTGCCCGTCGGCCTCACCAATAGCGCCACTAGCCGCACGCCGGCTGCGCTGTTGAGTGAATTCGCCGGTTATTCCACGTTTTCAGGCGGAGCCATCGGCCCTGGCAGCACGATATCGCCTCAGGCCATCTCCCTGTTGAATGCCCAGCTTCCTAACGGTGCTTTTTTGATCCCCGCGCCGCAGAATTCGGCGACCGGTGCCACGATCTTCAGTTCCCCCTGCACCTACAATGACGATCAGTATCTCGGTGATATCGATTGGTATCCGAGCGCGGAAACCCATCTGGCGGTCAATTTTTTCTGGTTCAACAGCCAGCAGGTCGAGGAATATCCTTCGAACCCGTTCGGCCTGCCGGTGTTCAATTCGGGCGGGTTCCCACAAGCCGTTCCGACCGATGACCGCGTCATCTCGCTCACCGCCACGCATGTCATTACCAGTAATCTTCTGAACCAGGCGATCTTCGGCTTCCATCGCATGCCCTCGGCGCTCGACCAAGAGTATCCCAACGTCACCTACGCTCTGCCGGGATGTCCGGCGAGCGCGCCGGGAGTGCTTACGCTGACAACCTTGTGCACCGTCGCGCCCGCTATTGATAATCCCTACCCGGCGATCGGCATACTCCCTTCGCCGGAGGGCGGGTTCGACATTGGCGGCTGGGGCGAGGGTCTGCAACTCGCGCAAAACTTCTACCAATTCAGCGATTCGTTGACCTACATTCGCGGGAGCCACAATCTGCATTTCGGCGGCGGAGTCACGCGCAGTCAGATGAACGAGGAAAACTTCCATTTCCTCGGCGCTCTGATTTACCCCACCTTCGCGGATTTCCTTCTCGGCAATGTACTCGAAGCGGCCGATGTTCCGGGCCTGATGGATCGTGCCTATCGAGCCACGAATGCCGATGCATACATTCAGGACAACTACCGGGTTGAGCCAGGACTGACGCTTGATCTCGGGTTGCGCTATGAATTCCAGGGTGCGATTGGCGACGCGCTCGGGCGTCAATCAACAATGGATCTCGCTGACGTCAATCCCAACCCACCCGCCAGTGGCACGGTCGATGGATACGTAGTCGCCTCAAACTTTTCCGGCTCACTGCCGAGTGGCGTTGTGCGGAGCAGCAATACTTCAGCCCTCGACAATGTGGGCGAGAACGATTGGGAACCGCGGCTCGGTTTCGCCTGGCAGTTGCCGCACAGCCAGCGATTTGTTCTGCGCGGCGGTTATGGCGTCTATTACACTCGCTCCACCGGCGAAGCGTATTTGCAGTTGCTGGCCGCTCCGCCTTTCGGCTTATATCGGCAGTTTTTCTACACGCCGCTGGCGACACCGGCTACTGCGCTTCCACCGGCGCCTAATTTTCCGCAGTTTCTGCCATATTCACCGGCCACTGCCCTGAGTCCGATAATTTTCTCTCCGCATTATCAACCGGCGCGCTCGCAGGATTACAACTTGAATCTGCAAGCGGCGTTTGCCAATAACTGGCTGCTCGAAATTGGCTACCAGGGCGTACAGGCAACTCATCTTTCGTTAGGCCAGCTCTTCGACCAGGCGCTCGATGCGACTCCCTCAAGCCCGGTGCGCGGACTCACCAGCAATACTGCAGCTAACCTGTCCGAGCGCCTGCCCTATCTGGGTTTCTCTCCTAACGGCGCGTTGGAAATTCAATCCACCGGGACTTCCTCGTACAATGCGTTCGAGGCATCGCTCAGCAAACGATTCGGCCATGGCCTTCAGTTCTTGGCGTCTTACACCTGGGCGGCGGCGCTCGAAAACGATCCCGGCTACATCATTGGGGCGCGTTTGGGAGGCCAGTTGATCGGAAACCAGAATGATCCTAACGCTAACTATGGCTTCGATCCCTTCATCCGCCCGCAGCGTCTCATCATCAGTTATATTTACAATCTGCCCGGCCCGGCAACCGGCGCCTGGATCCGAAGGTTGCTGAGCGACTGGCAAGTCGCGGGTGTCGCCACGTTCCAGAGCGGCGACTGGCTCACCTTTACCGACACGGATGCCAATAACGCGTTCCTCGGTCCGGGCGCGACGGACTTTCCCGACCTCGCGCCTGGCTGTACTCGCGCGAGCCTCCTGACTTCTGGCTCCATCGGCAGCCGGCTGAACCACTACTTCAACGCTTCGTGTTTTGCTGCGCCTCCCGTGATTACAACGGATGGCGCGACGGCCTTCGGTAACTCGGGAACGAGCATCGTGCGCGGACCGGCGCAACAGGATTTCGATATCGCACTAATCAAGAACGTTCCTTTGGCAGGCGAAGGACGCAGCCTGCAACTCCGTGGCGAGTTCTTTAACGCCTTCAACACGCCCTCCTTCAGCGACCCTGACACGGATGTGGGCACAGCCGAGGTGAACGCGAGCGGCGCCTCCACTCTGGCGTTCAGCAATACATTTGGAACGATTGCAAGCACCAGCGTGAATCCCCGCATTATTCAGTTAGCCCTCAAATTTTTCTTCTGATCTCAGGAAGGAGCATGTTCCCGCGATCGGATGAAATTGGAGGAAACGTCCGGACACCGCGGTCCAGATTCGCACGCCGCCTGGAGTCAGGCAGGGATGCTGAACGACTCCACCGGATGTATACTTCCTGCGAGTCAGCACGCCTGGATCGAATTGGCATTCCGAATCGAGGAGGAATAGGACTATGTGGCGGAGGGTGATTTTCCTGGGAACTTGCACCGCTCTAATTGCTGCTTCGAGTATGCGGATGACAGTTAGTCATGCCTACGAGTCGGCGCCGGCTCCCTCTCGGAGCTTCGAGTTCACCTACATCGTCCACGTTCCAGCATTGTCCGCGGGAAGTGGCAATATGGGTATCTGGATTCCGCTGCCGCAAACGGACAGCCACCAACGCGTGAGCGCCTTGCGTGTCGCCAGCCCGGTGCATTACCGAATAACGCGGGAAGCCAAATCTGGAAATGAATTCGCGTATCTGAATTTCAGCGCGGCGAGGGGCCACGCACCGTTTGACATTCGGCTCACGTTCGAGGCGCGGCGCGAGGAGTACAAAGTCACGCTGCCCGCCAGCGATACCACGGCGCAGGCGTCGTTTCCCCCGAGCGTGGCGCGTTTTCTGCTGCCGGATCGCCTCGTTCCGATAGACGGCATGATTGGAGAGCTTTCGAAAGAGCAGACCGCCGACATCAGCGATCCCCTGCAAAAAGCCCGCAAAATCTATGAATACGTGATTGCTCACATGCACTACGACCACGCCGGAACGGGATGGGGACACGGCGACGCGATTTTTGCTTGCACGATGCATCACGGAAACTGCACCGATTTTCATTCGCTATTCATCGGCATGGCCCGCGCCGCAGGGATTCCCGCGCGTTTTGAAATTGGATTCGCGATTCCGCCCGCTGAACCAGCCGGAAAAATTGCCGGCTATCATTGCTGGGCGGAATTCTATCTTCAGGGCGCGGGCTGGGTGCCCATTGACGCGTCAGAGGCGTGGCAAGATCCGGCCCGGCACGATTTTTATTTCGGCGGGCTCGACGCGGATCGTGTGCGGTTTGCGAGCGGACGGGATTTAACACTGACTCCGCCGCAGGCTGGCGGTCCGGTGAATTACATCGTTTATCCGTATGCGGAGTTAAACGGCAAACCGTACAGCGGCCTCGCGCAGGACTTTTCTTTCCATTATTCGCAGGCGGCAGCGGCCGCAGGACAGTAAGCTCTCCGGTAGCCCGGCAGGCGAACATGGAGTCGGCCTCGTTCTCGCGCTGACAAACAAACTCGCTCGTCCTTCCTCACCGCGAGCGGTGGCTTATGCTCCAAACGTATGCCGCGACGGCCCTGATTTGGCCGCCCGTGAGTCGATCGCGCATCGGAGGCATTCTGTCTGCGCCAAGCGCTAACCGTACTTGAGATCGGTGCTCTGTCCGACCTCGATAATGTAACCGTCGGGATCACGAATGTAGCAGCGAATCTCGCCGTACTTGGGTATTGGCTCCGTGATGAACTCGGCTCCCCGACTTTTCCATAACTTGTAGCACGCCTGAATATCCGCGACGCGGAAATTCATAAAGCTGTTGATGTGATTCGGGTCGGGGACGCTGAGCGTCACCGTCGGCTTATCCGGGGTCGGCCCGCCCCCAACGTTCAGAATGATCCAGATATTCGCGAGCTGAAGGTACGGAGGCGCGTTGCCGTCGCCCGTGGTCAGAATGCGGGCGCCGAAGACCTTTTCATAGTAGCGAGCCGATCGCTCAACGTCGGCGACGGTGAGAAAATGCGCGATGCTGATCCCCTCTCGCGGGGGCATCTCGTAGCTCTTCTGTTCGATTTGTACGCTGCTCATTGGCGGCCTCTCTCAAGCAAGACTTCCAGCATCGGAGAGTTTAACGCACAGACGAATATCGCTTTCGCCTTTTGTACTCACACAACTTCCGTTCATTCCAAGGACTGCGCGCGGCCTCACTGCGAGCGGTGGCTTAGGCTCCAAACGTACGCCGCGACTGCTTTGATTTGGTCAGGCGTCAGTTGATCGCGCATCGGCGGCATCGGGCTTCGGTATTTCTTTGGTCGCTGCACCCCGTTCCTAATCGTCCTCGCAATACCGGCGTAACTGCCGTTACTCCACAACCATTTCTTGTCCGTTAGATTGGGGCCAAGCGTGCTGCCGTGGGCGTCGTCGCCGTGGCAAGCAGTGCAAGCGGCTCCGCCCACCTGCCCGAAATAGACTTTTCTCCCGAGCGCAACCATCTCATGCGTCGCTCCCGGGGGAACGGGGAGATTCGCCACTTCTCGGCCGGCATTGGGGTGGGTCCCTTCGGGTGGATTCGCAGGCGCTGCCATCACTGCTCCCGCGGAAGCCGTCAGACTTGGACACGGAGTGATACTCGAAGCATCGAACGGCCCTCCGCTATAAGTGATTCGGTAGATTCGCCCAGTTACATCATCCGAAACGTAGAGTGCGCCGTCGGGTCCCACCGCGAGTCCGCTCGGACGGTGAGCGGCTCTTTGTGGCGACATGTTTCCGCCGGCGAAGCCATCCGCAAATACTTCGCACGAACCATAAGCACGCGTGCCGGAAAGCGGCTGAAACACCACGTTATATCCACCCTGACGATATGGCGCGCGATCCCACGAACCGTGAAAGGCGATGAATACTCCGTTGCGATAGCGCTCCGGAAACTGTGTCTTGTCGTAGTGGACCATCCCATTCGGAGCCCAATGTGCCGGAAACGCCGCCACTGGTTCTGTTTTCTCCGCGCAGACTCCGATCTTCTTCCCGTTGCCTTCGTATTCCGGCGCCAGAACCAGTTTTTGCACGAACGAATCGTAGTAGCACTCGGGCCAGCCATAGTCGCCGCCTTGCCTCAGCAGCAGCAACTCTTCTGCCGGAAGCGTCGCTTCTTGATCGGGCTTGTAGAATTGCGGCCAGTTGGCGTGCAACTGATCGCGTCCGTGTTGGGTTGCAAACAAGTGGTCGTCAAAAAACGCAAGGCCCTCTGCATTGCGGATTCCCGTGGCATATCGCTCGGCCGCGGAAAACACCTGCTCGGTCCTGTTTGCATCGTAGCGCCAGATGCCACCTCGAGTTTTCAGTTCGGTGCAGGGCGCCTCGCCCGGCGACTGCGGCGTGCGGTTTTGCCCTTGGCACGCATTGGTCGCCGTCGCCACGTCAATGTACATCTCTCCTCGCGAATCAATGATGAACGGATGCATCGGATGATCGCCCGTCAGCGGCAATTCCGAAACAATCGTGATGCCCGCACCGATCCCGGGCGCGATCGATCCGGACTTCAGCGGATACTTTGCTATTCGGTCGTTGATCTCCGCGTAGATTGCATTCTTGTAGAGACCGATGCCCACGCCTCCCGCTCCGCCCATTTGCGCCGTTTCACCAAAACGCTCGATCACATTCGCTTTTCCGGACCCGGTCGTATCTTGCAGCGCGACGAGGAAGCCGCCCTCATGAGGAGTTGTGTTGCCGTAATAACGGCCGGACCACGTGTTCACGTAAACGACGCCATTGGGTGCGACCACCATGTGGCGCGAGTGGCCGATGCCGTCGGCGAAGATCGTTGCGCAAAAACCACGCGGCAATTTCAATCCCGTGTCGTTGCTGGGGCAAGCCTGGGTGTCGGTACGGTTCGGACTGGCAAGTTCCGTGCGGCTTGGAAAAAGAAAAATCGTCCCGGCGCAAAAAGCCATGATGGCAATCCCAACAAGGCGCTTCATCCTTCCTCCTCGAATATCCAAATGCTTGTGATCGTCTGGTTCTGTCGCCTGAATCAATTTGTCACCTCGCGCGGTGAAGGCTACTCTGCAGTAATCGTGGAGCGGAATTCCATCCCTTCGCCATGGCAGGCCGCGCTGCTGGAAAACCATACCAACACCAAGACAGTGCGTTTAATATGTCACATGTCGTTATGTCAAGGCGATTCGATACGGTTATTGTGGATTGCGCGAATCTTCAAGCTGCAGAATACGTATTATCTGTTATCTGGTTCAATGAACGTGGGATATAACAAGCGGGAGCGGATTCACGCCGTCTTCACACAGCAGGGCTATACTCAGCTGCTCATTTGATCCGAGAGTTTTAGGGGAGGGTTCTGTGGCGGAGAAAACAAGAGGTCCGGAGAGAACGCCGATGCTTTCGGAAGTGCTGACTCGGCGACGATTGCTGAAGGGCGCGGCAGGCATCGCCGCTGCAGCCGCTGCGCAGGCGCTGATGCCCCCGAACGTGCGGCGCGTGCTGGCAATGGGACCGCCAAGAAACGGTTCGTTGAGCGACATCAAGCATATCGTGCTGCTCATGCAGGAGAACCGCTCGTTCGACCACTACTTTGGCACACTGGCGAATGTCAGGGGATTCAGTGATCCAAAGGCGATGAAGCTTTGGGGCACAGGCAAGTCCGTTTTTCATCAACCGGACCGGGAAAATCCTGACGGGTATCTGCTGCCCTTCCATCTGGACACGCGCGCGACCAGCGCACAGAAAATTCCGTCGACCAGCCACGCGTGGGCGGTGCAGCACGAGGCTTGGAACCAAGGCGAGATGGACAATTGGCTCCCGGCGCACCGCAAGGCCGATGGAGTCAACGGACCATACTGCATGGGATATTACACGCGCTCGGATATACCTTTTCAATTTGCCCTCGCGGAATCTTTCACGCTTTGCGACGAATATTTCTGCTCCGTGCTCGGGCCGACATGGCCGAACCGCATGTACTGGATGACGGGAACCATCGATCCAGACGGGATTGGCGGTGGACCAATCACGCAAAACGTCGTGCCTCCGGGCGGATACACGTGGACCACCTATGCCGAGCGGCTGCAAGAAGCAGGAGTCAGTTGGAAAGTGTATCAGCAGGAAGACAATTACGGCTGCAATGTGCTCGAATACTTTAAGGTTTTCCAGCAAGCGTCAAAGAACTCGCCGCTCTATCAGAGAGGAATGCTGCGCGGGCAAGAAGGGCATTTCGAATACGACGCGATCAACGACAAACTGCCGACTGTATCGTGGATCATACCCACCAGTTTTCAATCCGAGCATCCCGATTACATGCCGGCAGATGGAGCGGCATACGTGGCGAGCAAAATCGACGCCATCGCTGCCAATCCGGACATGTGGGCAAAAACTCTTTTCATCCTGAACTACGACGAAAACGATGGAATTTTCGATCACGTAAGGCCGCCGGCGCCGGGACATGGCACGCCGCATGAGTTCATCGACGGCCTGCCGATTGGCGGCGGGTTCCGAGTTCCATGCATTCTAATTTCGCCATGGACGACAGGCGGATGGGTGTGCAGCGACGTTCTGGACCATTCGTCAGTTCTGATGTTTCTCGAGAAATTCACAGGAGTGCGCGAACCGAATATCAGCGATTGGCGGCGAAAGACGTTTGGCGATTTCACATCCGCGCTGCGCTTCGGCGATGCCAGAAAAGAACCGCCCGTCCTGCCGGATACCAGCGGGCCACTGAAACTGGCGGAATACGAAACAACATTCTTGCCCAAGCCGGTCTTTCCAACAGGAGATCAAACGCCGCCCGAACAAGAGAAGGCCCGGCTCCGTGGGCAGTCGTCTTAATTCCTGAATGATTCGAATGCGTCGCGGAAATTTGACTCCGGCCGAAGTAATTGGCGGACGCTCCGCTATGAGTTTCCAGCCGGATTTGAAGAAGATGGCGCCGACCGATCGAGCAACCTTCGAATCTCGTGGCTCAAATGGCTTGCACCGAACGGTTTCTGGAGCACAACAAAATCTTTGCGGCCAGCCACACTCAGGAGATCGCTGCCCGTCGTATACCCCGTGACAAAGATGGCGTGCAGCCCCGGCTTGATGGCCGTCATTTGTTCGAACGCCGCGGGTCCGCTCATGCCCGGCATTACGACGTCTAAAACCACAAGGTCAATCGGTTCTGCGGCTCCCTCGAAAATATGCATCGCTTCCTCTCCGTCCTTCGCCAGAATCACCTTGTACCCCAGCGCTCTGAGCATTTCGCTCGCTGCTTCTCTTAGTCCATCGTCGTCTTCGCCCACGAGAATTGTCTCCGTGCCTCGCCGAGCGGCCTCTGCTGTTTTCTTCACAAGAGATTCTGCAGCTCCCTGTCCCGGCAGAAGATAAATCTTGAAGTCTGTCCCTGATCCGGGTGCGCTCTCCACATCCACCACGCCGCCGTGTTGCTTGACGATTCCGTAGACCGTCGCCAGCCCCAGGCCTGTCCCTTTTCCAACCTCCTTGGTCGTAAAAAACGGCTCGAAGATGTGCTCCAGCGTTTCCGCATCCATTCCCATGCCGGTGTCCGACACTCCCAGGAGAATATATTTCCCGGCCTTGAAATACGGTCGCGCAGCCTCAACCTCTTCTGGAATATCGGCTTCCTTAGTGCGAATCCGAATTTTCCCTCCCTGCGGCATAGCGTCGCGCGAATTCAGGCAAAGGTTCATCACTACCTGTTCGATCTGGCTTCCGTCTGCCCAGATCGGTCTCAAATTCGAGTCCAGCGCGAGTTCGATCCGCACGTTTTCTCCGATCACGCGTTCGAGCAGGCTCGTCGTGCTCCGAATGAGGCCGTTCAGATCCAGATTCTGCGGCTGCAGGACTTGCCGCCGCGCATACGCCAGCAGTTGCCGAGTCAATCCGGCTGCGCGTTGCGCCTGATCCTGAATTTTCTGGAGCGGTCCGCACGCCTCGTGTTTCTCCTCGAGTTTCTGCCGCCCGATTTCCGCCCATCCCAGAATCGCACCAATCACGTTGTTGAAATCGTGTGCGATTCCGCCCGCCAGCCGCCCGATGGACTCAAACCGCTGCAGTTGATGAATCCGCGCGTCCAGGCGCTTTCTCTCTCGCCTCGCTTCCACTTCTCGCAATTCTCTTTCAATGGCTGGGACGAGCCTCCGCAGCTTTCCCTTGACTAAATAGTCCTGCGCTCCCGACTTCAAAGCCGTGACCGCCGTTTCCTCCCCCAGCGTCCCGGAGACATACAGAAAAGGGATCTCATCATTTTTCGCGCGAAGAATCTTCAACGCTTCCGTTCCTGAAAATCCCGGCATGGAAAAATCCGAGATGACAACGTCCCATTGTTCTGTGTCGAGTGCGCGTGTCATTTGATCCGCTGCGGCGACGCGCGTGTGAGTCACCTCGAATCCGCCGCGCCGCAGTTCGCGCACGAGCAGCGCAGCATCGTCTTCGGAATCTTCCACAATCAATGCATGAAGAGCCGGGGCCATTTCATTTTCTCCGCGCAACGGGAGCGATCTGATTCAGGATCAGCCAGTAGAGTCCCAGTTGTTTTACAGCTTCGATAAACGCGCCAAATTCCACCGGTTTTCGAACGTAACTATTCGCTCCCAGCCCGTACCCGTTCGCCCGGTCCTGCTCCTCATTTGACGAAGTCAGAATCACCACGGGCAGGAGCTTCGTCCGCTCGTCGCTGCGCAAAGCTCGCAGCACGTCGAAGCCGTCGAGCTTGGGCAATTTCAAATCGAGCAGGATCACTTGCGGCATCATCCTCGTGTCGCGCTCCGCGAATTTTCCTCTGCCAAAAAGGTAATCGAGTGCTTCCATGCCGTCGTGCGCCACGATCACGTCGTTCCGGATGTTGTTTTTCTTCAGCGCGCGCAGCGTAAGCACTTCGTCATCGGGATTGTCTTCCACCAGCAATATGACTGCGTCTTCCATGAATTTATCCTCCGCAAGATTTCGATTCAAAGCGTGAAGTAAAACGTTGCGCCTTTTTCCACCGCGCCTTCGGCCCAGACTCGCCCGCCGTGCCGGTGAATAATGCGTTGCACTGTCGCAAGCCCCACTCCGGTGCCCGGAAATTCGTCCATGCCATGCAACCGCTGAAACGCCCCAAACAGCCGCCCGGCGAATGCGGGATCG
This sequence comes from Candidatus Acidiferrales bacterium, assembly GCA_030037355.1. GTDB lineage: Bacteria > Acidobacteriota > Terriglobia > Acidiferrales > UBA7541 > DAHUXN01. Next base: position 11,720 of record JASHRL010000365.1, read on the forward strand.
AACCCCGCTCCGTCGTCGGTCACGAAATACGCTTCTTCGTCGTTCAACCTCTTTTTCGCAAACTGAATCCGCGCCCAGGCGTGCTTCGACGTATATTTCCATGCGTTCCCAAGCAGATTCTCCAGCACGACGCGCAGCAGTCGCCCGTCTCCCACCGTCTCCAGCCGCTCTTGCACGCAAAACTCGATCTGCCGCTCCGGGTTCGCTTTTCGAAGATCCTCCGCAATCGAGGACGCGATGGACGAGAGGTTGATGGGTTCGCGGTGCAGTTCCGCGCGAGTCACGCGCGCCAGATTCAACAGATCGTCGATGAGCACTCCCATGCGTGTCGTCGCCGCGCGAATGCGGGAAAGATGGCTTTTCGCTTCTCCATCCAGCTTGTCGTCATAATCCTCCGCCAGCGCCAGCGAAAAGCCTTCGATGCTCCGCAGCGGCGCGCGCAGATCGTGCGATACCGAATAACTGAACGCTTCCAGTTCCTTGTTCGCCGCGCTCAGCTCCGCGGTGCGCTGCTCGACGTGCTCCTCCAATTTCTCGCGCGCGGCCTCCAGACTGCGGTCGCGCGTCTCAATCTGCGCGAGCATCTCGTTGAACGTTCCCACGAGCTCCGCCAGTTCACCCTCTTCCCGGCCCGGCTCGGCCCGAGTGGAATATTCTTTGTCTTTGGAAACGCGCCGCGCCACGTTCGCCAGCCGTTGAATCGGTTCGGCGATTGACCGCCGCGCGATGCGCGACAAAAACAGCGCCAGCGACAAAGACAAGATCAGCATCACGCCGGCAATCGCCAGATAGTTCTCCACACGGTCAATCAACGGCTGGATGTTCGACTGAACGTAGGTGAAGCCGGCTGGCTTCCCCTGGAACGATATCGCGTGCACCAGGAATATGTTTTCATGGTTGTACCAATGGCGCTCCTTTTCGCCGGGTGAAATCGCCAGCTTCGCCGGAATCGAAATGTTTGGACTCCGCCGGTACGTCGCAAAAGGCTTTCCATCCGGCGTGTAAATGCATGCCGACAAAATGTTCGGTGCAAATTCGAGCGAGGAAAGCGTTCTTTGCGCTGATACGGGATCGTCGAAAACAAGTGCCGACACGCTATTTGAACCCGTCACTTGCGATTGAATCGAGAGATTGTCTAGCGTGACCTGCCGGTAGGTTGCCAAATCGTAAGAGAGAAATCCCAGGCAGGCCAGCGATAGCGCCGTCGCGCACACCAGCATGTTCATTCGCGTGAGTTTGCTGGTGATCGATACCTGTCGTGCGTGGGACATTTCTCAGCCTCTACCCGGGGCGCTCTTTCTGACGGTGGTCGCCACTTTCAGCAAATCCGAGCTGAGCGTCAGCCCGGCGTCCGTCGCGCTCGTCAAATTGATCTCAAACCGCACCTTGCCCTCATCCGTCACAAACCCAATCATTCCTCCCCGCTGCGCAAACTGAGGAATATCGCTCACGGTGAGCACGCTCTTTTTCGCAATCACCTCGAAAAGTTCTTTCAAGTGGCTCTCTTCCGACGTGCTCACAAATAAGATTCGGCACGCAGCAGCTTCTTGCGGCTTCGTGATTCGCTGCGCGACCACATTTCTTCCCGCCACAGTTTCGCCGGCAAGCGTCGTGTCCAGAAAAGTCCCAAAAGGGTCGTCCCCCAGCACACAAACTACAAACGTTCCGTCCTTGCCGGCTCCGTTCTCGGCGGGCCATTCGACAAATCGCGCAAAATTGAAGAGATAAACAGCCTTCACCTGATATTCGGTAGGTCTGTTTTGCGCGAAAAGAAGGCCGGGAGAAAAGCATTCCGGCAGGAAGAAAAAGAAGAAAATAGCGCAGCGAACGAGTGCGCTACCCCCCGCCTTGCCTTGCGAGCGCCGTACAGTCAGGATACGTTTCATAGCGATTTATTCAGACGGTTTCCAGGTTATCTGCGCATAAACCGTTCGCTTGATGCCCACGTTTGGATCGTTGTTGATTCCTATGCTGTTCTCTATCTGACTCGGACGAAATAGGTTCTCTCCCGTGATGGATAATTCGAATTGCCGGCCCACTTTCCATCCCAGGTGCGTATCCATGGTGGAGTAGCTTCTGATCAGTAGCGCCGGCAGGGCGCTCACGTAGCGATAGGTCGGATCGAAATCCAGCCCTTTGGGCAAATTGAATAGCGATTGGATGACAACTTCGTGGTGTGGGCTTGATCCTGCATCCGTATTGGCGGTGTTTGCGTCGGTGCTCCCGGGCTTGTCCTTCAGATGCATTTGTAAATAGGAATAGGATCCTTTCAATTGCCACCAGTTCGTCACTTTCCAGTCGGGATTGATTTCGGCTCCGTCCGTGTTGCCCTCGACACCGTTGGCCCACGGGACAGTGATGAGTATGTATGTGTACGACGGAGGAGGAGACTGCGCGAATCCGATCGTCGTAGTGCCGAGACTCTGAAGGTCGTTGTAATTGTTAAAGAACGTCGCAATGTCCAAATAAAACCGCGGCGTGATAGCCGAACGATAGCCACCTTCGTATCCGAGTAACTGCTCGGGAACGAATTTTGGATTGCCGGTAATCTCCAGGAAGATGGGAAATGATGATGTATTCTCGACAAATCCCGTCAGTGACAGGTCTTGATCGAGACGTGAAGGTGTTCGCACGGCGCGCGTGGCCGCCGCCCAGAACGTCTGATGATTGTCCGGAGTCCACAGGAGCCGGACGCTCGGCTCATAATCGAACCCGCTGAAATTATTGTGCTCAAATTTGCTGCCGAGGGTAACCGATAGCTTGTTCACAGCGATGGGAATCTCGTCCTGAATGAATCCGCTGTAGAGGGAGTCTGTTTCTTGCTGAGGAAGGAAATTCACCGTGGCCTGAGTCTGTATGAAATTGCTCGGGCTTAGGCGCACGCCCAGTCCCCAGATGAAGTCCTGGTGCTTGGGCAACACGAGGTGATGAATGAAGTCAACGTCGAACGTGTCGCGCGTCTCGCCGAACTGAACTCCTTGGCGATTCGTCCGGTCGAAATAGGTTTCAAGCTGAAAATCGGAGCCGCCTTTCAATTTCCGCTTCCACCGCGCCAGCAGATTGCCGCCGGACACAAACATTGTTCCCGTGACGTTCGCCTGAGAAGGAGGAAAGAAGAAGGCGATGTTCGTCCTTCCGCCGTTTTCTCCGCTGTAGATGTCGCCTTGAAGTGTCAGCGTGTCGCGGCTGTTCGCTTGCCAGTCCGTGCGGAAGCCCGCCTGGCCCATTCGCCATTCATCGAAGTCGTCGTTGTCCGTATGGAACTCCGGCCCGCGAACGAAGCCCATTCCGTAGACGCGATAATTTACGCCGTTGGAAAGAGAACCGCCGTAACGAATCGCGCCGGTTCCTTGATCGAGGTTTCCCCCGCCTGTGGCTACGAGAGCGCCTCGCGTCTCTTTCGCATTTTTTGTGATGATGTTGATGACGCCGTTGACGGCATTTGCGCCCCAGATTGTGCCGCCCGGACCGCGAATGACCTCAATTCGATCCACGTCCTGGAGCATGACGTTCTGCACGTCCCAATAAACACCCTCGAAAAGCGGCGTGTAAACGCTCCTTCCGTCGATCAGTACAAGTACCGATCTCGAAAAGGCTCCGCCAAATCCACGAATGCCAACGGCCCATTCGTCGGAGTCAATTCGCGATACTTCCACGCCGGGAACGAGCCGCAGCACTTCCGGTATGCTCGTCGCGCCCGATCGTTCGATCTCGTCATGCGTCAGGACATACACCGCCGCGGGCGTTCGCCACAGTTCTTCCGGTTCCTTGGAGACGGTCGTCACCTCGACGTCGCCAAGCTGCTCAAGACTCAAGCTCTTCAGGCCGCCTGCGGGCGTCTGCGTCTGTTGCGTGTCATCCGCCCAGGCGCGAAAAATGGGGGACAGGCACAGCGCGGCTGTGACAAGAACACTGAGAAGAGCGGAGCGAGTGGCCTTTCGCGGGAAATTGGCAGAAAAATACGCGAACGTTTTTTGAGGCCCCATTGTTCTCGCAAACACCTTTCGTCAAGTTTCCGCCGAAAAGGGAAGGGGCCTCTTTCCGAGCGTTGTACTCCCATTCTGCTCGCATCGTGAAATCCGTCAAGGAAGGAAGAAACGCGTGTTTCTAAATCAACATACGTCCCGCGTTATTATTTTGTGGTGCCCCTGAAGAACGCCTCGAAATAGTGGAAATAAATAAATGACGCTCTGGATTTTCTCTTCCCTCGTCCGCCGCCATCACAGACACGCGCGGAGCGACCATCAGAGTCTCCCGCCCTTGCTTACCACCGCCGACTGAATTACAGTCGAAGCGGTCGAGCGAAGCGCAGAATCACATCACTCTTCGCCGAACGGATGGCTCAGGCTTGCCGCGCAAATCTTCGAGCGTCTACGATATCCAGCCGCTGAATTTTCACGGCCTGCACACCTACCCTCTCGCTTCGCGTCCGAGCAAAGTCAGCGTCGGCCAGTTCGCGAAGCCTCACCGTCAGGGCGCTTCCTTCTCCGAATTTCTCGATTCGCTTCCGCACATTCTCGCCGCGGAAGATCTGCGCTCCCTCGCGCGAGCCGTCGTCGAAGCGCGCGCTCGCCGCGCCACGATTCTCTGGGGCATGGGCGGCCACGTCATCAAGGTCGGCCTCGGCCCGCTCCTGATCGACCTCATGCGCCGCGGCTTCATCAGCGGCATCGCCATGAACGGCTCTGCGTTGATTCACGATTTCGAAATCGCCATGGCCGGCGGCACTTCTGAAGATGTTGACGCCGTTCTCGGCGAAGGCAAATTCGGCATGTCCGAAGAAACTGGCCGCTACGTCAACGAAATGGCCGCGCTCGCGCGCCGCTCCGGCATCGGCTTCGGTGAAGCGGCGGGGAAATTCCTCATTCGCCAGGGCGCGCGCGCGAAGTATCTCGCGAAAAGCGTTCTCGCCTCCGCCTATCGCGAAAAAATTCCTGTGACTGTCCACGTCGCCATCGGCGCGGATATTTCTCACATTCATCGCACCGCTTCCGGCGAAGACCTCGGCGCTTCCACGCACAACGATTTCAAATTGTTCTGCGCTCTCGTCCGCAGAATGCATCCCGGCGGCATTTATTTGAACTGGGGCTCCGCCGTCATTCTGCCCGAAGTCTTTCTGAAGGCTGTCACCGTCGCGCGCAATCTCGGCACGCCGCTTCGCCCCATCACCACCGCGAATTTCGATTTCCTGCAGCATTACCGTCCGCTGCAAAACGTCGTCAAGCGCCCCACGGCCAATCCGCCCGCCGCCGATCTTCGCGACTCGGAAAAATCCACCGGCTACGCGCTCACCGGCCATCACGAAATCATGATGCCCTTGTTCGCTGCGGCTCTTGTCGAAGCCGACGAACCCATCGCCAATCCGCGCGCCGAAAAAGAAAGCGCTCGCGCCTCCGCGCCTTCCCATCGCCAGCGCCGTCCTCGAAAATGACCCTCGTCGATCCCGAAAATCCGCTCCCGCCTCCAGATTCGTCTTCGCCCGAGCCACCTTCTCCCGTCTTTCTTCCCCCTCCGCCCCCTTCGCGCCTCGAACTCGAAAATGCGCGCTCTCCCGAAGATATCCGCACGCCCTGGGGCGGCGCCGAGCTGTTCATTTTCGTTGGCTTCGCTTTTTTCAGTTTGGTCGTCCTCGAGGTCGTCCTCGTCTTCTTCCTCATGATGCGCTACCACATGTCCGGCGATCAGTTGATGCAGCTCATGAAGAGCAACGCTGCGGTCGCCGTTGGCTTCCAGGCCGTCTGGTCCGTGGTTGTACTTTTATTCCTCCTGCTGATGATTCGCGTCTATCATCGCGCGCCTTTTTGGCGTTCGCTCGGCTGGCGCCGCTTCGATTCGCGTCAGATTCCTTCCGTGGGCCAGGCCGTCCTGTGCATTCTCGGCGGCTTCAGCCTGGCTATCGCCGTCGGTGTGGTTTCTGAATTCGTGGGCAAGAATGCCAATTTGCCCATCGATCAGTTGTTTCAATCGCGCTCCGACGTCCTCTGGCTCATGGTTTTCGGCATCGCCTTTGCGCCATTTTTTGAAGAAACAATCTTTCGCGGCTATTTGTATCCGGTCTTCGCGCGCAAATGGGGCATTCCCGCCGGCATCGTCATCACCGGAGTTCTTTTCGGCGCTATGCACGCTGCCCAGCTCTGGGGAGGCTGGGCGCAAATCTCCATCCTCATTTTCGTCGGCATTGCGCTAACGTGGGCTCGCGCGCGAGCCCGTTCCGTCCTCGCTTCGTTCCTGATTCACGTCAGTTACAACTCATTCCTCTTCCTAGGCTTTTTTGCCCTCCCGTTCGTACTCAAACACCTCCCGCCCATCCACTAGAAGCTTCTTTGGAGTGCGGCGGTCCGCTTCGCGGATTCCGGCGTGCCTTTCCGCCGGAACTCGACGCCGCTTTGCCACTCGCGCACACAGTTTTCCAAACGTCGCCTCGTCCATCTATCTACCGCTCGATCATGTACAATCTTTCTTTTGAGATTTGCTTCTAAGGAGCGCTGCTTGCGAAGTGTTGAACCGATTCGCTGGACCCCGGAAGGCGTCGTCCTTCTCGATCAGCGCCGCTTGCCCGGCGAAGTCGTCTATCACACCTACACCGACTATCGCGAACTCGCCGTCGCCATCAAAGACATGGTCATTCGCGGCGCGCCGGCCATCGGAGTCGCTGCCGCAATGGGCATCGCGCTCGGCGTCTTGCATTCCCGCGCGGCGTCGCTGGAAGAATTGCGCGCGGAATTCAAAACCATCTGCGACACTTTTGCCGCCACGCGTCCCACGGCCGTCGATCTTTTCTGGGCCATCGGCCGCTTTCAGCGCAAATTCGATTCGCTCGCCCGCAACGCCGCGCAAAATAATCTCGAACCCATCAAGGAAGCGCTCGCCGACGAAGCCCAGCAAGTCCATCGCGAACGCCAGCTAGCCGATGAAGCCATCGGCAAATTCGGCGCGGAATTATTGCCCTCGAGCGGCCGCATCATGACGCAATGCAACGCCGGCGCACTCGCCACCGGCGGCATCGGCACGGCCCTCGGCGTGATTCGTGTCGCCGCCGAATCCGGCCGCAAGCTCGAGGTCTTCGTCCCCGAAACGCGTCCCTATTTGCAGGGCGCGCGCCTCACCGCCTGGGAACTTCAGCAGGATAAAATTCCGCTCACGTTGATCACTGACAATATGGTGGGACATTTCCTGAAGACCGGCGGCGTCGGCGCGATTGTCGTCGGCGCGGATCGCATCGCCGCCAATGGCGATACGGCGAATAAAATCGGCACCTACGCGATGGCCGTCCTTGCGCATGAGAATCGCGTTCCGTTTTTCGTTGCCGCGCCCGTTTCCACGCTGGATCTTTCGCTGGCTTCCGGCGACGCTATTCCCATCGAGCAGCGTCCTGCCGACGAAGTCACGCATGTCCACGGCGTGCGTCTCGCGCCCGATGTCGCCGTCGCCAATCCTGCCTTCGACGTCACTCCCGCGCGTTTCATCGCCGCCATCGTCACCGAACGCGGCGTCGCCCGCGCGCCCTACGAGCAATCTCTCCGCCGTCTCGCGCAAGGTGCGTCAGCGCCATCTCCCGTCGCCCGTTAACCCGTGCTGCAGAAGGGCCACCTTGTGGGTCGCGGCTTCAGCCGCGACGACAAACCTCGCGTGATGAGGGCGGCTTTAGCCGCTGAAGTACGGTTTTTCGACTCTTACAGCATCCTAATTAGTCTCTGCCGCCGTTTCTGTCGCTTCGCCGGAGTCTCCTTCCGCGCTCTCTTGTAACCATTTTTTCATGCAAGTCCTGCTTGATTCGTCCGCGAATCCGCATAGAATCTCCTGAACGCGTGCGCCGTGTTCCCGTTTAGCCGGCCCCCACGGAACCCCGGATCCACGCGATCCTCACAAGGAGACCTCTCATGGCCACCAGTTCCGTTAAGCCTGTCCCCGAAGGCTACAATACGATCACGCCCTCGATCTGCGTCCGCGACGCGGCGCAGGCAATCGATTTCTACAAGAAAGCATTCGGCGCGGAAGAGCGCATGCGCATGCCTTCGCCCGACGGCAAGATTTTGCATGCCGAACTGAAAATCGGCGATTCCGTTCTCTTTTTGAGCGATGAAATCCCTGGAATGTGCACCGCGCCCGGCGAAGGCCACATGCCCACAACTTCGCTCTACGTTTACTTGCTCGATGTCGATGCAGTGATGAAGAACGCGGAAGCGGCCGGCGCGAAAATTCTCATGCCCGCGCAGGATATGTTCTGGGGCGATCGCAACGGCTCGCTCGAGGATCCGTTCGGCCATCGCTGGGCCATCTCGACGCATGTCGAGGATGTCGCGCCGGAAGAGATGGAAAAACGCCAGGCGGCGTTTTTCGCCAAAGCTGCGGGCGCGGGCCACAGCTGATCGCCGCTTTTCGACGAAACGCCGTTTGTCGAACTCAACTCACTCGAAGCGTATCAGCGCAATTTCTGGATGTGTGCCCACGCGTAGCGGCGGTCCCCACGTTCCCGCGCCATAGTTCGTGAAGACCAGCATGTTCCCGAATCTTTCCAGCCCATGGACGAATTGCCTGTAGACGCGCTGCGCAATCAGCGTAAACGGAAAAAATTGCCCGCCGTGCGTGTGTCCGCTGACTTGCAGCGAAACGCCTTCCGCTTCCGCAATCGGCAAACCGTGCGGTGCATGCGCCAGCAGGATGCTCGGCCGGTCGCGCTCGATCGCCGCCTGTTGCAGCACCCACCGGTAAGCTTCCTTCTGCGCCAGCTCGCGGTCGTGCACGCCAACAATCTGCACGCCGTCCACGTCCACTTTTTCATTGTTCAGCACGCGCACGCCGGCTCGCGCCATAGCTTCGATATATTGCGTCCGGTCGCGGAATTCTTCGTGATTTCCGGTCACAAAATACGCGCCCAGCGGCGCATCCAGCTTGGCAAGCGGCTCGGCCAGCCGTTTCACGTCTACCGCCGATCCGTCGTAATAATCGCCAGGAATGAAAACCACGTCCGGCTTCAGCTGATTGAGCAGCGCCACAATTCTGCGAATGAACCGGTAATTCCGCACGTGCCCCAGATGCGTGTCGCTCACGATCGCCGCCACCCGTCCGCGCCACGCCGCCGGCAGATTCGGCAGCGCCACAGAAACTCGCGTCACGCGCGCCCATCTCGCATTCACCATGCCCAGCATCGCCGCAAACGCCGCCAGCCCAAAAAACGTCGCCGCCATCGCTCGCGAATCGAGCGCCAGACCTGCTGCTTTCGTCACAGCGAAAACCGCCCAGCACGCACAGGAAGCCAGAAAAAAGAAACTGACGAATCCCAGCCACGTCGCCGCAATCTTGTAAAAGACGCTCACGAGTGCATTGCGAAAATTGTGCGCCAGCAGCGTTGCCGCCACGAATGTCACCGACAGCACGATCATCGCAATTCGCAGCGCGGAGATCGCATGCGCACTCGACGGCACCCAGAACGCCGTCCACGTGTCGTAAATAAACCAGTGCGTCAGCCACAAAATCGACTGAATCACGCTGACGAAAATGATGATTCGTGTTCGCAAAAATTCCCGTCCCTAGAAAACCTGCACTTCAATTATGCCGCTTGATTCCCGCGTCGAATCCCGATCCCGCCATGCTGAGAAACGT
>JASHRL010000366.1 GCA_030037355.1 Candidatus Acidiferrales bacterium
CCGTAGCGCGCCGCTTCGCTTCGCACCATTTCAAAAACACGGTGCAGCGGCGTCTGTTCATAGTCGGTCATGTTGATGGACACTTGCGCCACCTGCCGCGCGCGCAAATCCACGCCCATGGATTTGACGTAGCGCAGGCCGCCGCTCGAAAAGCGGATGGCTTTGGCGATCTTGTTGGCGATGGAAACGTCCGGGGTGTTCAAGTTGATGTTGTAGGCGATCAGGAATTTTCGCGCGCCGACGATCACGGCTCCCGCCGTCGGATGCAGGTGCGCCTCGCCGATGTCGGGTGCGCGATCCGGATTCTTCTGCACTTCCTCGCGCACGCCTTCGAATTGTCCTTTGCGCACGTTTTCAAGATTCGCGCGTTCCGGGCGCAGAGCGGCAGCTTCGTAAAAATAGACGGGAATCTTGTAGCGATTCCAGATTTCTTGCCCGACTTTTTTCGCCAGCGCGACGCAGTCTTCGATGGTCACGCCATCGACGGGGATGAAAGGCACAACGTCAGTCGCGCCAAGCCGCGGATGCGCGCCGGAATGCTTCGTCAGATCGATCAGCTCAAGCGCTTTTCCGACGCCGCGCAGCGCCGCTTCCGCGACCGGCTCAGGTTCGCCGGCGAGTGTGATGACGCAACGGTTGTGGTCCGCGTCGCTTTCGCGGTCGAGGACGTAAACGCCTTCCACCGATTGCATCGCGGCGACCAGCGCGTCAATCTTGGCTTGGTCGCGCCCTTCGGAAAAATTCGGAACGCATTCGATCAGTCGAGTTGCCACGGCAATCCTTATAACCCCTGTTTTCGAGGTTAGTTGCTGGCAGCCATTAGTGTTGCGCAGCGCGCGAATAAATAATGCGGCCGCGCTTCATCGTCAGCCAGCAATGGTTCACGCCAAAATAATAGGGTATCTCGCGGTAGTCGGCCACATCGAAGACGGCAAGGTCAGCGAATTTGCCAACTTCGAGCGAGCCGGTGCGGTCGTGGCGTCCGAGGGAATAGGCGGCGTTGATGGTGGCAGCGGCGATGGCTTCGGCGGGAGTCATGCGCATCTGCGTGCACGCGAGGGAAAGAATCATCGGCATCGAAAGCGTCGGACTCGTGCCTGGATTGAAATCCGTGGCGAGGCCAACGATAGCGCCCGCATCGATCAGCTTCCGCGCCGGGCCATAATGCGCCAGCCCGAGATGAAAGCAGCAGCCCGGAAGCAGCGTGCAAGTGACATTCGATTTCTCGAGAGCGCGAATATCCGCGGCATTCAGTTTTTCCAGATGGTCGGCGCTCGCGGCGTTCAATTCGACCGCCAGCCGCGCGGCCCCCGTGCGCGCAAGCTGCTCTGCATGAACGCGCAACCCGAGTCCGCAGGCGCGCGCCGCGGTAAGGATGCGGCGAGACTGCGCCACCGTAAAAGCTCCGCGGTCGCAATAAACGTCGCAGAATTCCGCGAGATTTTCGGCGGCAACCTTCGGAATCCATTCTCTGCAGAGCAATTCGACATACGCATCGGCGCGGCTGCGAAATTCCGGCGGCACAACGTGTGCGCCCAGAAATGTCCGCACAATTTCGACGGGCTGTTCATTGCCCAGTTCGCGCAAGGCGACAAGAATCTTGCGTTCGCTTTCCCAGTCGAGGCCGTAGCCAGATTTCGCTTCCATGGTCGTCGTGCCATGCGCGGCAAATCGTGCGAGATGCGTCCGCGCGCGCGATTTCAAATCCGCCGACGAACTCTTGCGCAGCCGCAAAACGCTATTGACGATTCCGCCGTCGGCTCGCGCAATCTGTTCGTATGTCGCTCCGCCGATGCGCTGCTCGTATTCCGCGGCGCGCGAAGCGGCGAAGATCAAATGCGTGTGCGAGTCGACGAATCCCGGCAGCACAACGCGCCCGTTCATGTCCAGCTTGTGAGCCCGGCGCGCATCGCGCAGCGCTTCGATGCGGCGGCGCGGGCCAATCGCAGCTATGCGTCCCTCGCGAACAAGCATCGCGCCATCGCGAATCAGTCCGATGTCGCTGAGATTGTGTCCGCGCTTTGGAGCCTTGCCGCGAAGGGAGAGAATTTCGGAACAGTTGGTAATGAGCCAGGAATTTTGCGCGCGCGGGCTGTGCATTTGAAGTTCGGCCCTTCACGGTACTGAAAAGCAAGGCGAGGCGCAATAGCTCGCGCTATACTCTGCCGCGCGGCGGAAAGGCCGGGGAGGAGCAATGAAACGACGGACAATGGCAATGGCGTTCGCTGCGCTGGCAAGCGCGGCGGCGATGGTGTTTGGATTTGCAGGAGTGAAAATGGCGCGGGCGCAGAGCGCAGCGGCGGCTTCGGCGGAATACGACATCGTGATCCGCAACGGGCACATCATCGACGGCACAGGCTCGCCGTGGTACGCGGGCGACATCGGCATACGCGACGGGCATATTGCGGCAATCGGCGATCTCTCAGGCGCGCGCGCAAAGGAAACCATCGACGCTGCCGGACGCGTCGTCGCTCCCGGTTTTATCGACATGCTCGGCCAGTCGGAGATCACCATGCTGGTGGATCCGCATTTGCCCTCGAAAATCTTTCAAGGCATCACCACGGAAATTACCGGCGAGGGCGACACGGTTGGACCGCAGACCGACGCCACGCTCGCCCAGATGCAGCACCAGTGCCAGCACTACGGCATCACCTGCGACTGGCATACGATGAGCGAGTATTTTGCGCGCCTACAAAAGCAAGGCATGGGAATCAACTTGGGTACGTATGTGGGCGCGACGCAGGTGCGGCGCGTCGTCATCGGAGAAGATGACGTCAGAGCGACGCCGGAGCAGCTCGACAAAATGAAAGAACTGGTGGCGGAAGCGATGCGCGAAGGCGCGCTGGGTCTTTCGAGCGCTCTCGAATATCCTCCCGCGCCCTATGCATCGACGGATGAATTGATCGCGCTTGCCTCGGTGAGCGCGCAGTACGGCGGCATCTACGCAACGCACATGCGCAACGAAGGCGATGGAGAAATGGCCGCGCTCGAAGAAACCGAGCGCATCGCGCGCGAAGCGCATACGGGCGTCGAGATTTTTCACTTGAAGACCGCCGGCAAGACGAATTGGGGGAAGATGCCGCAGGTTGTCGCGTTCCTGGATAAAGCGCGCGGCGAAGGGCTCGACATCAGCGCCGACACCTACGCATACACCGCGTGGGAAAATGACCTGGCCGCCTACACTCCGCCGTGGGCAAACAATGGTGGTGACGCGAAGCTGATTGCCCGCCTGCAAGATCCCGCGACCCGCGCGCGCATTCGCAAGGACATGGAAACTCCCACGAAAGAATGGGACAACGAATGGCAGGAAGTCGCCGGCCCGCAGGGAATCATGGTCGCGTCGGTGGACAACCGCGATTTATTAAATTTGCAGGGGAAGACCATCGCGGAAATC
>JASHRL010000367.1 GCA_030037355.1 Candidatus Acidiferrales bacterium
TGCTGTGCTTTCTGCTGTAGGTAAAGTAAATGATGAGACCGAAGATCAGCCAGCTTAAGAAGCCAATCCAAGCGGGCGCGTCGAGCGAAAGCATCAACGAGAGAGAAATGACCATGCCAAGGATGGGCACAACAGGAACCCAAGGAGCACGGAAGGGACGAGGCGCATCCGGCTGTTTGACGCGCATCACCCAGACGCCGAGACAAACGATGGTGAAAGCGAGCAACGTTCCGAGGCTGCACAGTTTGCCAAGAAACGTGATGGGGAAAAATGCAGCGAGAAACGCAACGAAAATTCCCACGACAATGGAAGTGAGGTAGGGCGTACGAAAACGCGGATGGATCTTGCTCGCCCACGGGGGAAGGAGGCCGTCGTGCGACATAGTGTAAAGCACGCGCGACTGACCGAGCAACATCACCAGGATCACGGAAGCCAAACCGGCGATCGCGCCGACATCAATCAAAAAGACAGCCCAGCCGACGCCAATCTGCGCTGCCGCATCAGCTACGGGAGCCGCAGTATTCAACAAGGTGTAGTTTCTGACCCCCGTCAACAGGCCCGAAACGAAGATATAAAGGATCGTGCAGATGATCAGCGAACCGAGAATCCCAAAGGGCATGTCTTTCTGAGGATTTTTCGCTTCCTGTGCGGTGGTGGACACAGCGTCGAACCCGATGTAGGAAAAGAAAACTACGCCGGCGCCACGCATGATTCCGGACCACCCAAATTGCCCGAAGTGACCCAGATTTTTCGGAATGAAAGGATGCCAGTTGGCCAACATGTGAGACCAATTAGCGGAGGCGAAAGTAGCACAGACGCCGATGAAAATGAGGACGACGGAAACTTTGATCATGACCGCAGCGCTGGTGAAATTTGCCGATTCCCTCACGCCGACGACGAGAATCGTGGTCACGATGACGATTGCCAGCATAGCAAAGATGTCCAGCCTTGTAGGCAGCGTAAACCCCAGCAGGGAGAACGAAACTACTGGGGTGGGATTGAAGGGTAGCTTCGCGCCAAAAAAACTCACCAGACCTGAGACGAAGCCGCTGAAACCAACAGCAACCGTCGCCGCGCCCAAAGCGTATTCAAGGACGAGAGCCCAGCCGATGATCCAGGCAACAACTTCGCCGAGGGTAGCATAGCCGTAGGTATAAGCGCTGCCCGCAACAGGAATCATGGAAGCGAATTCCGCATAGCAAAAGCCAGCGAAGATGCAGCCAATGCCTGCGATAACGAAAGAAATCACAATCCCTGGCCCCGCGAACTGCGCCGCAGAGACGCCGGTCAGCACGAAAATGCCCGCGCCGATGATGGCGCCGATGCCGAGCGTGACCAAATTGATCGGACCGAGAGTGCGCTTGAGGGAATGCTCGCCTGCCTCCGATGCCTCCGCCAAAATCTTGTTCAGCGGCTTCTTCGCAAACAATTGGCCAGCCATTCGTTGCCTCCGTCCGTTGATTTTCGCTCTATGATGTCCATCTCCGTTTATTCGGTTGCTGAAGCCGTTCGATTTCGTGTCGCCAATTGCCACACCAGGTACACCGGAAGGCCGACCAAGACAATGATGAGTCCGGGCCACGTGTTTTGAGGTTTGTAGCGCAACAGTTGCACTTCCAGAAACAGCGCCATCGCAATATAAATCGCCGGAAGCACGGGATACCCGAAAGCCCGGTATGGTCTCTCCATCGTCGGCCGCGTTCGCCGCAACACAAATATCGCCACGAGAGTCAGGATGTAAAAAATGAGTTCCGCGAAGATCAGAAAATCGAGAAGCTGATTGTACGTGCCCGAAAGGCAAAGAATGGACGCCCAGGTGCACTGCAGAATTAGTGCGACTCCGGGCACGCTGCGCCGGTTCACGCGGCCGATCGATTTGAACAACAAGCCATCCTTCGCCATCGCATAGTAAATCCGCGCGCCCGCCAGAATCAGTCCATTATTGCAACCGAAACAAGAAATCAGAATCGCCAGCGCCATAATCACCGCGCCAACCGGGCCAAAGATAACTTGCAGCGCGGCCGTCGCCACGCGGCCATCTGCCGCGAATTGGATTCCGCGCGAGAGAATCGAAGTTCCATTTGGGTCACCGGCCATCGGCAAGATTCGCAGGTAAGCAAAGTTGGTGAGCACATACAGGGTTGTAACGATCACTGTCCCGAGAAACAAGGAAAGCGGCAAGTTGCGCTCCGGCCTCTTTACTTCGGCCGCCGTGAACGTGATGTCGTACCACGCATCGGAAGAAAAAAGCGCGCCGACCATCGCCACGCCGACGACCGTGGCCGTCGCGACCTCCCATGTGCCGACGCCCGGAGGATAGGCGTGCTGCACGGAAAGCCCTGCATTTCGCCAAAAGTTGTGGAAGTTCGCTGCGATCGATTCCGCGCGCGAGAAAATCAACCCGATAAGCACTAAGGCGGCCAAAGTAACGATCTTTACGCTGGTAAAGACATTTTGAACGATCTTGCCCAGCCGAAGCCCTCGCATGTTGATCCACGTCAGCAATACTATGGAAATGATTGCGAGCAGGTTTTGCCGATTCAAACCCAATTCATAGGGACCAAGTACGCCAAAGCTGAATTTCCACGGCCCAAACGTGCCGAACTTTAAAATCCACGCTGTGGGCGAAAACCATGGCAAGAACACGCCCGTGAACTTCGCAAACGCGATGGCAACAGCGGCAATCGTCGCTGTCTGAACCACCAGCAGCATCGTCCAGCCGTACAAAAACCCCCAGAGGCGTCCGAAGGATTCTCGTAAGAAGACATACTGCCCGCCGGCGTGCGGCATGGCCGCAGCCAGCTCTCCGTAACTGAGCGCACCGATCAGCGTCATCACTCCGGACATCACCCACACCATAATCAGCAGGCCCGGGCTCTGCACCTGATTGGAGATATCCGCTGAAACGATGAAGATGCCGGAGCCGATCATCGATCCGACAACGATCATTGTCGAATCGAACAGGCCCAGCCCCTTCACCAGCTCCGGCGCCGACAGATTAACCGATGACCGTTCAGCCATTCTTGCCAGCCCCAGTTCTTGAATTAAACACGGAGTTGCCGCGCGAGTTTTCTCTTACTTCCGCTGCAATAGCAAGGAATTCTTTTGCGCGCGTTGCTGGATCCCCAGCAGCGATCAGGTCGCGAACCACGGCAACCGAATCCGCGCCCGCGGCATAGACTTCCGCAGCTCGGGACAGGGTTATCCCGCCGATGGCCACGATTGGTTTTCGCGTTAGTTTTCGCGCCTCGCGAATCAGCGCCGTACCTACGACGGGATCGGGCTTCTCTTTCGTCGACGTCGCGAAAATCGGGCCAATCGCGATGTAGTCCGCAGACGTCTTCGCCGCAGCTCGAAACTGTTCCAGATTGTGCGTCGAAACGCCTACCCAGCGCCCCGAGCCGCAGATTCTGCGCGCATCCTCCGGCGTCAAATCCTGCTGGCCAACGTGTACCCCGCCCGCGCCGGCCATTGCTGCAATGTCTGGCCGATCGTTCACGATGAATCGCGCATTGCGGCTCGCGAGTGTCTCCGCGAGCGCCGAACAGGTCCTCAAATATTCGCGAGACGCGAGACGCTTGGCCCGGTATTGAATCAGCTGCACGCCGGCGGCGGACAATGCTTTCGCACATGCCACCGGTCTGCCATCCAGCAATTCGTTGTCTAACACTGCATAAAGAGGAGGAAACAAACTCATCTCCTATTTGGCCGCGACCACTTCGTAACGGTCAAGAAAATGCGTGTCGAGACGCCCTGCTACGAAATCCGGATCCTCGAGAATCTTCTTGTGCAATGGAATCGACGTCTTAATTCCTTCGATCACGAACTGGTCGAGCGCCCGTGACATTCGGGCAATGGCTTCGGCGCGGTCATCTCCAAACGCCACCAATTTCGCTACCAGAGAGTCGTAGTACGGCGGCACGACTGCCTCCGAATAGAGCGCCGTATCCACGCGAACTCCCGGTCCGCCGGGAACGCGAAACGCCGTAATCCGGCCCGCCGATGGCGCAAAGGTCACCGGATCCTCTGCATTGATGCGGCATTCAATGGCGTGGCCATGAAACCGCGGTTTCCCAATCACGCTTTCGAGATTCTCTCCAGCGGCGAGCCGAATCTGCGCCTTCACAAGATCCACACCGGAAACCATTTCTGTGACCGGATGCTCCACCTGAATCCGAGCGTTCACTTCGATAAAATAAAGTTCGCCTGATGCTTCATCGCGTAGAAACTCCACAGTTCCGGCATTCGAATATCCGATTTTCGCAAGCGCCTTCGCCACGCGATTCCCCATGGCGTCGCGCATCTTCGTGTCCAGAGCGGGCGAAGGCGATTCCTCGATGATTTTCTGATGGCGCCGCTGAATCGAGCACTCGCGCTCGCGCAGATGGATCACATTTCCGTGCTTATCGCCGATCACCTGAAACTCGATGTGCCGCGGCCGCTCGACAAGCTTCTCGATGTACACATTCGGGCTTCCAAAGGCTTGCTGCGCTTCATTCCTTGCGGTCTGAAACGCCGAGACAAGCTCGTCCCGTTTGCGGACCACGCGCATTCCCCGACCGCCGCCGCCCTCCGCAGCCTTGATAAGCACCGGAAAACCGATCTGCTCCGCCAATTTCATTGCTGTTTCTTCGTCCGGAACAACTCCCGGGCTGCCAGGAATAATCGGCAGTCCTGCAGCGGCCATTTCCCGCCGCGCTCGATCTTTCTCACCCATCATCCGGATCACTTCCGGAGAAGGCCCTATAAATGTGATGTGCGAAGCCTCGCAAACTTCTGCAAAATTGGCGTTCTCGGAGAGGAATCCATACCCTGGGTGAATTGCGTCTACGTTCGTGATTTCCGCAGCGCTGATAACATGGGGAATGTTGAGGTAGCTTTCCGAAGATCGCGGTGGCCCGATGCAAACCGCCTCATCGGCAAATCGCACATGCAGGGAATTGCGGTCAGCTTCCGAATAGACGGCAACCGTCTGAATCCCTAGCTCTTGGCATGCACAGAGCACGCGAAGCGCTATCTCGCCTCGATTGGCAATCAGAATTTTTCGAAACATTTTCCCCTGAGGAAGGCTCCCCAGCCTCCATCACTGCTTCCGGCTGGGATGTATTGCAA
>JASHRL010000368.1 GCA_030037355.1 Candidatus Acidiferrales bacterium
GCGGAGCGGTCCACTTCGTCGTGGCGGCTAGGCCGCTGAACCCCTGAATAAAGTGGGCGCCCAACGCCTGCCTTCAGGCTTTCCGATCCCGATCGCTCGGGAGGGACGTGCACACCGGCAGGACGACAAGGGCTCCCCGGGACTCAGTGTTGGTTCAAACAGGCCATCGCAGCAACACGCGCGTCGCAGGCCAACCCCGCGAACCATTGTAACAGGAATGGAGCAGGCAAATTTTTCAGTGCCGTGCATTCGTTGCAAGAGGCTGAGCGAAAACACAATGTGCTTCGCTATGGAAATTCCTGCGCGGAGGTTCGTATGAAGGAGCACGAACCTCCGGTGGAATCTTGGAATCGGCTGCGAATCAGAAGTGGAAGCCGATCTGTCCCGTCAGCGTGCGCGGTGTGACGTAATGCGTGCCGCTGAACGTCGAAAGGAAGTTGTAGAGCACGTAGTCGTTCGTCAGATTGATTACACTCAATTCGGCACTCCATCGGTATCGGTCGCCGCCGAAACGGAAAAGGTTATCGTCGCCGATGGCCAGGTCGAACAGATTTCGCGGCTGGATACGCGGAGGATCGAGGTCATCATTTTCCTTGTTCGGCGCGGGAATTTTGACGAGCGACGAAGTGAAGAGCGCGGCAGGGCAAACGCCCACGACGCCGTTATAGCTGAGCGGTATACCGGCTGGATTTGCCGGGCTCGGTGGCGTCGCGTGCATTCCGTTGCATGTGAAGCCGGCCTCGAATTCCTGATCGGCCGACATCGGAATGTTGAGGATGTTGGCCGCTACCATCGAGACATTGGGTACGCCGTTGGAGTCTGTAAATGAGCCTGGACAGTCATTGAACGCCGCCACTCCGTAACATGGAGATGCTCCTGCCACAAGGCCGCTATCGTACCGCCAGTTAAATCCGATCCAGGGCGAGTTCCTGCCAGGAAGCTGATATTGCAGGTGCGTGGTCTGGTTGTAGTGCTCGTCATGGTCGATACGAAAGACGGAAACGCCTGATGGGGTGGCACCGGCTCCGCCGACCTGTGGAGTGAAGAAACGCGCCGCAACGCTTGACATCACGGCATACGCCGTAAAACCCTTGAGGTTCGTTACGTTAATGCGCCCAGCAAAGCCTGGAATCTTCGAGCGATCCCACTCAATCGGAAACGTAATGGGAGTGTTTCCGAGCACGCTGAAGTCGTAGGCATTGTGCGTGTATTTCCAGATGTACTCTCCGTTAAGGACAATATGTTTTCCAAAGGCTTGTTCGAGCCCGGCGTGGAATTCATTGCGGAAGCCGGGGTCTATGGGAGTCAGCGAATTGGATCCACAGAGCAGCAGCCCTGTACCCGGGATGCCGTCTTGTGGACCCAGCACGGGGTTGCTGCAGCCAACGCTGGAAAGTATTAGGTTCTCATTGAACGGTGTCTCCAGAGTTCGCGCGTAAGAGACTTGGAAGACGGTGCCACTGGGCTTGAGATGGTATGCGATACCCATGCGTGGCTCTGCCTGCTGCGCGCTGGTGATGCCGTTATATACGTCGACACGGAGTCCGGGAGAAAAGTCCCAGTTCCCCATTGTGATGGAGTCCTGTATGTAGGAGGCAAATTCCTTGACGTCTGTGTGGCCGCCGAAAGTGTACGGAGCGCCTCCGCGAGTCAGGTCAAATGGCGCCAGCGTTGCGCTGAACAATGGATATAGGCCCGCGCTCAAGAACCCGTTTGCTGGATTGCCCGGAGCGTTCGGATTCGACGCGACATTTTCCTGATATCCCGCAGCAGCGCACTGGCTGGGGTCGGTGAATCCCTGCACGGGCGCAAAAGGATACGCCGCCTCCGTATTGGGATTCGTATTGGGGCCGAGGCACGGAGCGTTTAGCGTCGGATCCACGATCCCGAGATTATCGGTTTCATTGAGGAATGTCTGTTCGTAGTCGATGCCCGCCTTTAGATTGTTTCTCCCGGTGACGTAGGAAATGCTTGCGCGAGCACCTGCATTGGTCAGCGTTCTATCCTGGGAGACGCTTTCTCGCTGCAGGCTGAAGGGACCGAGATCCGCGAAGGGATTGTTGCTGGGGTAATAGTTGTAGGCGTCTCGCCGAACCCACGCTCCTAGCGTAAATACGGCTTTTGTGCCGATCAGGTGATCCCATGATGGAGCGATGTTGAAAGTTTGAATCTGCGAGCGCTGATCGGCAGGTCCGACAGGCTGGCCGTTCGGGCCGATGCCAGCGTCTGCCACGATAACTCCATTCCAGGGAGAAGCGTACTCCGAGTCAAACGAATTTGGATTCTGGAACCACGAGCGCGTGTAGTCTATATTGAGGTGGACAGAGTCGGCCTGCCTGAATTGATAGTCCGCGCGATCGAAAAGGTTTTCCTGGTTCCCTTTGTCATGCATGACAACGAATTCTGGGGGGTCCAGGAATCGTCCCGTGTCCAATCCATTTGAAGAGATAAAGTTGCCCCATTTTTGCCCGCCATAGGCGAGGTCAAACCCTGCGTTCGATGTACCGAAGCTGCCATACGAACCCGTTACGCTACCGTGCGGAGTTGTGACGCCTTGGCCGGAACGCGTGGTCACATCAATCACGACGCTCGTTTTGTCACCATATTCCGCCGGCGGCGCACCTTCGATGACTTCCATGGATTGGACCGCATCGACCGGAAGCTGGTTGGAGAATACTTTGCTCTGCTGATCGGTGATTGGCTGCCCATCCACGGAAAACGAATTTTCCGCATGGTCGCCGAGGCCGTGGAAGAGGCCGTTGGAATCCGCTGCGACGCCCGGACTCGCTAGAGTGACCAGGGAACTCAGCGAGGAGGACTGGCTCTCAAGAGGCACTTCCTGGAACAATGATCGATCTACATCGGTGTGCGCGGTCGGAGTGTTTTCGAGCAGGTCGGACGACTCGCCGGTCACGGTTACCGTCGTGCTCGAGCCGGCCAGCTGGAGTTTAACGTTCAATTGCAACGGCACGATTGATTGAACGCTTATGTCCTCTACGTACGGCGCAAAGCCCTTAACCATCACTGTCATGTGATAGGGATTGAACGGCACGTTGTCGATTCTGAAGTTCCCCGATTTGTCGGTCGTGGTGGTACGCGTGAAACCGCTCACGGGATTTCGGATCTCCACCGAGGCGTTGGTGACAACGGCGCCAGAAGGATCCAAGACCGTACCGGCAACTGTTGACGAATTCCCAGCCTGCGCCTCTGCCGTGGTTGCTAGACCTAGCAAGAGCACGCACACAAATACAGCGCGCAAAACATTTATAAGTCCTCGCATATCATCCTCTCTCCGTAGAAACGATATTCATCCGCTTGACGCGGTGGCTAAGGGTGACGTAGTGGTTCGTCTTCCTCGACGCGATGAATGAATCGTTGAAACGCACACGTGCGCCCTATCGGACGCAAATGGCGTTAGAGAGAAGAGGGAGGTGCGCGAGTGGCGAGGCGGGAGCTTGTTGGAGTGAGTGGTGGCGCAGGCTCAGCCAACGTAACACTGCTGTCGATAGCCACCAAGACCGGCGTGGCCCGGATGGCAGTCGGCTGCTGAGCCGCTTGATGCCCCAGGTGGCAAAGAGTACAGGAGGACTCGGACGAGGCATCATCGTGGTGATGCCACAAATTTCCCGCCGTTGTCGCCACCAAAAGCAGCAGCGACAGCGACACGGCGAACAGAATGCGCCGGATTTTCTTGCCCCCTGGAACTCTCATCCCAAAGCCCTAGAAAACTTCCGCCCCAGATGCTAATCCGAGAGGCATCGAAAGTGCAAGGGGTTCCAACTGACCATCATCCGGAAGGTAACAGCTCTTAGTGCGGACTTTCGAGCGTCCGTTCCACTAAGGTCACACATTTTTCGACGCGCTTGCGCAGAGGGCCTTCGATTTCTTTCTGGCGTTTGCGCAGCGCGAAAAGTTCGTCGGCGATATTGAGCGCGGCCAGCACAGCGACGCGCATCGAGTCCACCTGCCGCGTCGCTTCGGAGATCGTGCGCATTCGCTCGTCGACAAACGACGCTAGCTCGCGCAGATAATTCTCGTCGTCTTCCGACTGGATATTGTAGGTTTGATCGAAGATCTCGATTTTCATTTCGTTTCTCCCGGCGGGTGCGCCCATTCTGGAGCAATGCCTCACCCAACGCAAGGGCGAGCGAGTGTCCACAGGGCCAAAAGCGGGGAATCAAACGCGGAGAATCATGACTTCTGTGGACTTGATCAGCGCCGCAGCCATATCGCCCTTCTGCAAGCGCATTTCCCGCACGGCATCGGCGGTGATAATCGCCGTAATGTGCTGTTCGCCTATGGACAATGTCACCTGCGCCATCAGGCCGCTGGTCTTAATATCCACAACACGACCGACGAGCTGATTTCGCCCGCTGATGCGGCGAAAGGTCTTGCGGCGGTCGGCGACGTCCGTGCGCCGCAACGCGCGCGAAAGATAACGGTCAATTTCCGATTCCGGAACGCGATGATGCCCGCCGGCCGTCTTCACTGTGCGCAACTTGCCGCGATAGATCCATTGTTTGAGCGTCGGATAGCTGATACCCAGGACTTGCGCGGCGTCCCGCGGCTTGATCAGGTTTTGCGATTTTGTGCGCATCGGGATGGTGGCGCCATTCTGGGGCAATCGATGGAACAAGGCAAGTGCCGCAACGCCGGATCACGTTGCGCGAAGCGTCGCGCCTAATTTTTCCGCCAGGGCTGCGACGATCCGTGCGGAAATATCCGCAAGCTGCGCTTCCGTGAACGTCGATTCCGCGCTTTGCAGCGTGACGCGCACGAGCAGCGAATATTTTCCCGCGGGAATCTGGCCGCCGCGAAATAAATCGACGGCTTCGATGCGGCGAAGCTCGGGAATCCCCAGCGCACGGATTATTTCTTCGATCTGCGAGAATTTCGTGCCTTCCACAAGCACGAGAGAGAAATCGCGTTCAACCGCGGGGAACCGAGGCAACGCTTCGTAGCGCAGCGCAGCGCGCGCTGCAGCCACGGCTGCCACGAGCGGTTCGAGGCGAAACTCCGCCACAAAAACATCCTGACGGATCTTGAATCGCTGGGCGATCTCGCGCGCCAGCTGCCCCGCTGCGCCAACGGACTCGCCGCCTTTCGCCAGGGAAAGTTCGCCGGCGCAGGCGGTCGCGAGCCACTCCGGACCGCCGTTTTTCCATTTCCCGCCGCCTGCAATGGCAAGCACTTGGTCGATATCGCCTTTGAAGTCTGCGAA
>JASHRL010000369.1 GCA_030037355.1 Candidatus Acidiferrales bacterium
ATAGGCAAGGAGCATATTCCATGCAGCAAAACTTTCAGTCAAGCTCCGGCACGCAAGGGTGCCCGGAATTTGAAACGCAACTGATGCTTTATGCCATTGACGAACTCGAAGGCGCGGAGCGCAATTCCTTTGAGGAGCACCTCGATCAATGCCGCTCATGCGCAGCGGCATTGGAAACCGAACGCCGTATGCTGGCCATTTTGGCTCCGCACCAGCGGCCCGAGCCGTCGGCTGCGCTGCTGGCAAGCTGCCGCAATCGGTTGGAAGACACGCTCGACGAAATGGATCACCGCAGCATCTTTGTTCGCTGGGCCGAGGCGATTTTTCCCGCGCACTGGCTGGCACTGCATCCGGCAGCGAGCGCTGCGGCTCTGATTTTGATCGGATTTTCTGCGGGCATGTTTGCGCCGCGGCATTTTCAGGGGGTGTCGCCAACCTCTGGCACGGCGCAGATTGCCACACTTGGCACGATGGGGCTAGACAGCCAGGAGCTGCAGAATTCCAACGTTTCGGGCATCAACTGGATTCCCGCCCAAGGCAATCTTCCGCCGCAGATCGAGGTGCAGATCACAACGCAGAAGCCGATGGTCGTGCAGGGCACGGTCGATGACAAGGAAGTGAAGCAAGTGCTGCTGTACGTGCTGCACAATGACCGCCGCTTCGGTCCCGACGTGCGCATCAATGCCGTGGACCTGTTGAAAGCGCGAGCCAGCGATCCTGAGGTGGAACAGGCGCTTTGCCAGGTCGAACGCATCGACGACAATCCAGCCGTGCGGCTGAAGGCGCTCGAAGCGCTGACCGATGCGCCGCCGAATCCGGTTTCGATTCAAACGATGCTCAACGCTGTGGTGAAGGATTCGAATATTGGCGTGCGCGTTCAAGCTGTCAATTCCCTGCGAACCCTGTCCGAGCACGGCGCGCTGAACTTTGATCCAGAGGCAATTAAAGTTCTACGCGACCTCTCGCAGAGCGATTCGAACGTTTATATACGTTTGCAGAGCGCGGCAGCCATACAGCAAATGACCTCGGGGCAGAACTAGATGAAATTGCGCCAACGCAGAAAATATCTGTTCTTCGCAATCGCGGCACTTGCTTCGGCGGGGTTGTGCGCGGCTTCGGCGCTCGCGACGGATTCAGGGCGCCTCACGGCAGACAAAACGGGTCGACTCTCCACAAGTCCGGGGATGCGGCTTCATTTGATGACCGATCAAGGCGACGTTCACATCACCACGCAAGACTCGCCCAACGTGAGCTATCGCGTTCACCTGGAAACGGATTCGAGCGATCAGGACGCACAAAGAATTCTCGATGCATTCACTGTAGCCGTGCGCAACACGCCGGATGGCGTGCTCTTGATTGGGCGTTCCCCGCATCTCCACTGGGGCCAGCACCTTTGGGTGACTTTTGAAGTCACCGTGCCTCGCAAGTACGATCTCGACATTTCCACGAACGGCGGCGGAATCCACATTGGCGATATTGAAGGACAGGTTCTTGCGTCGACGGATGGCGGAGACATTTCCACTGGCCAGATTGGCCCGGCGCGGCTCGTCACCGATGGCGGCAGCATCATCGTTAAAGGCGCATCCGGAAGTTTGACCGCACAAACTGGCGGAGGCGACGTTAGCGTGGGAACCGTCGATGGAACAGCCATGCTGCGCACCGGCGGCGGGCACATTCGCGTTGCTTCGATTACAGGTGCAGGAAGACTCGATACTGGCGGCGGCAACATTTATCTCGAACACGCTGGCTCAGGATTGATTGTAAGCACGGGCGGCGGGGACATTGAGGTTGGCGACGCTTCCGGCGTGATCCACGCGCGGACCGGCGGCGGAGGAATTCGCGTGGTGCACGCGTCCGGTCCGACGGAGTTGGAGACGGGCGCAGGAAATGTTTCGCTGATGCAGATTGAGAGCGCGGTTCGCGCCTCGACGGGCTCTGGAGGCATCACGGCCTGGTTCGGTCCTGATGCGAAGCTGAGCAGCCTGTGCAGCCTTGAGGCGGGCGAAGGAGATATCGTCGTCTATCTGCCGAAGGAATTGCCCATCACGATCGATGCTCTGGTGGAGCTTGGCGGCGATCATCGTGTGATTGTCGATCCTGCGTTTCCTCTGCACATGACCTATGGCGAGCCTGACGAAGGCAGTCAGGTGGTGCGTGCGGAGGGCCCATTGAATGGAGGAGGGCCGAGGCTCGTGCTGCGTACGGTGTCCGGCAATATCCATCTGATTCTGAATGACAACCAGCGCGAGAAGCAGGAGATGGACCTCTTGAAACAGCAAATGGATAAGCTGCGGGAGCAGTTGGAGATGAATTTGAACAACCTGAAAAAGGGGCTGCCGCCAGACCAACCATGACACACGAAGGCGAAGGAGAACGCGAATGAGGAAGCCAGTTATCTCCGGGATGCTCCTGAACGGCAATTTTCTCCTCGTGCTTTTGCTATTTTCCGCTTTTGCCGCTATGCCGGCGTTCGGCTCCACGGAGGTTTTTGACCAGATTTATCCGTTGGCGGCCGGTGGCGTATTTGCCTTGTCCAATACGAACGGCACGGTGCAAGTCGATGGCTGGGACCGCAATCAAGTCGAAGTTCGCGCGATCAAAACCGCGTTACACGACGCGCAGGATCTGCAGCGCGTGCAAATCGATGTAGAAACGGGCGCCGACAGCGTAGCCGTAGCCACTCGTTATCCGCGAGGAAGCGGCGTTGAAGTGACGGTGGAATATCACATTCGCGTTCCCTACCGGATTCAATTGGCCGCGCTCGAAACCGTGAATGGTGACGTGAATGTTCGCGGCGTTTCTGGGGTTGGCGTGCTGAACTCGATCAACGGTAGTGTGGAAGTTGTGGACAGCGACGGCCGGTTCAGCGCGCGGACGACGAACGGAGACGTGCGGTTGCAATTGAGGTCTCTGCCGCAAGGCGACCCGATGGAACTCTCGACGGTCAACGGCTCGATCGTGCTTTCTGTTCCGGCTGATGCTGGGGCAGAAATCGCGGTGGCCAATCGTAACGGGGATTTCCGATCGGACTTTCCCCTGCGCACACTGGGAGCGTACAACTCCACGCTGTTTCGAGGCCAACTGGGTGCCGGGGGCGGGGAAATTTCAATGAGCACGGTAAACGGTGGAATTCGACTTGTGCAGGGACGGCCCATCGTCTAGCGCAAGCCCGAAAATCTTCTGCGACGGAGAACAATTATGCGCGTTTCAACGTACCTAGGATATATGGCTCTCGGGACATTTGCGATCGGTCTGACAGCGGCCGTGGTTCGCTCACAGTCCCGTCCAGCCGCTCCGGCGGCGCAAGCGCCCTCGGGCAGTGAATCCTTCACAAGTTGCCCAGGAGTTGGCGTCGACATGGATCAATTGCAACGCGACATGCAAGAGCTCCAGGGGAAAATGAAGATCAAGAGCAAGGATATCGAAAATCTGGCGCAGCAGCTTCAGTCGGAGGTGGCAGCGAAAATGGCAGAAAATGGGATGAACCGTCAGGAACTGGAAGCCCTCAGCGCCAGACTCCAAGCGGATGAGTCGGGAATCGCGCAACAGGCGCGAGCCTCTGCGGAGCAAGCGCAACAACTTTTCACATTGAATTCTGCGGAAGACACTGGCTGGCTCGGGATCGAGATTGGCGAGGTGTCGGCGGATCAAGCGAAAGAGTTCAAACTCCCTGAAGTTGCTGGCGTCCTAGTTTCCGAAGTTGTGCCCAGTGGGCCTGCGGCAAAGGCCGGTTTGCAGCCGAACGATGTGGTTCTCCAGTACGACGGGACGAAAGTGGAAGGTACGGTCCAGTTTCGTCGTTTGGTGCGCGAAACGCCGCCGGGTCGCACCGTGAGTATGACCGTAATGCGCGATGGGCGTGAAACAAAGCTGTCCGTTCAAGTGGGGAATCTTACCGATAATGCCGAGACGCAATTGCGCGAGGCCCTTCCGCCGCGCATGCTTAATTTTCACATTGAGATGCCGGAGATGTTTCCGGCTATGACTCCCGTCCTTGGTATCGAGGCGGAGGACATCAACGGGCAGCTGGGCGAATACTTTCACGTTCCGGGTGATTCCGGTGTATTGATCCGCTCGGTGAACCCCGGGACTGCGGCAGCCAAAGCCGGATTGGAGGCCGGAGACGTGATTACGCATGTCGGCGACGCGCCGGTGAAAACGGTCAACGAACTGCGCGAGCAACTTCGCGAAAAGCGCGATCAGAAAAACGTGTCGCTCAAGATCGTGCGGCAGGGATCCGAGAAATCGATAACCGTGACAATGGAATCGCCCGCCGCCCAGCCTGCCACCACACGAAGCGCGGCACTGTAAAGCGCGGTTTCGTCACATCAGAGAATTGAAAAGGGGCTCGCCTCCGTGCGGGCCCTTTTTCTTTTCGTGGAAAGAGTTGCGCTATTCGCGGTCAATTTCGGCATTTGAGGTGGGGACCGTGATCCGATACAGGCGGTCCTTGTCGAGGTAGAGGGTCAGGTCCAAGTCCGTGGTGTGCACGCGCAGGCGCTGCATGCTTTTGCCATCCACGTCTTCGGGATCTTCGGCTTGCACAGTGATTGTGCCGGGGGTCATTTCCTGCGGGATGAGTACGGGGAAAGTTTGTTGTCCTTTCTTATTCCAATCGTAGAGTCGCGCCAAAATCGCATATTGATGGTACATGTTATCGTCGAGGATGACGACGATGGGCGTCTTAAAGAGGAACTGCTGCGTGAACGGTTTTCCCCCATTTACAACAAGCTGAATCGATGCCGTGCCGTTTGAGAAATCGATTGAGGAGGTTGCTTTTTTGTCTCCCGTCGTGGTTGTCCATTCGTAATGGATGGGCGCCCCGTCGGAAGTCAGGCGCAGCAGGGAAGTGACGCGCGTCGAAGGGCCCTTTGCGGATTTCACTTCGGCTTGGCCGCGCGCTACCCAATCTCCTCCGTCGGAAGAAATCTCATATTGCTCGGAGCCAACCTGCTTGCCATCCACCATGTCGCGGAACTTTCCTTTTTCCGCATGAAACAGCACGCCTCCGGCAGGCGGAGCGAAGCGCGCTGCAGCGTTTCCCAAGCCGGAAAGCGCCGGTGCCCCAGCTATGAACAAAGACGCCGCAGCGAGGGAGACAGCAAGTCGACGAATCGCTTTCGACACGCAAATCATGCAGGAACCCCTTCCAGGATGCCGAGTGCGATAATATTCTGCACCACGCGCAAAGGTTCTACCGCACTTTCTACGCGGTACTCCGCCTTTTGGTAAAACTGCAATCGCTGCGCGTAAAGCTGTCGAAAACTCGCTTCATCACGAAAGAGCGGCCGGTCGGTGATGTGCGAGCAGCGCCGCAGGAGTTCCTCCACCGGGCAATTGAGCCACACCGTCGCGCAGCCGGACTGGCGCAGTGCTTCGACATTTTGCGGTTGCACCAACGTCCCTCCACCGAGAGAAACGATGGTTGCGCGGGCGCTTTCTCTCGCCTCCCCGAGGATACGCTTCAATTCTTCGTGCTCGATTTCACGAAATGCCGGTTCGCCAAGATTGGCAAAAATGGCGGGAATGGAAAGGTTGGCACGCTCGACGATGCGTTTATCAAGATCCACGTGGAGCCAGCCGATCTGACGGGCGAGCAATCGTGCAACGGTGGACTTGCCGCAGCCCATAAAGCCAGTCAGGGCAATTAAGCGGCGATTGGGCCGAGTTCCTGTGGATGGCGCGTTATTTGACGAAGATCGGTTGATGGAATTTGGAGCGTCACTCACGCTTTTGAATATTGATTGTACCATCGAACGAGGACAGTTCCAGCTTGGCGCGGCCCTGATTGATGCTGCCGAATAGGCTGCGCGAATAGCGCGGTACACGCTGATGGGGATGCGAGGGGGGATTCAGCTTGGCCTCGTTGTTCACGGTACCGTGCAAGGATGTTGCACTTACATCGAAGGAATCGCCTGGCGAGAAGCGCACGTTGATCTTGCCGCTGTAATTTTTCAGTCGATAGCTCCCGTTCGGGAGGAAATCCCCATCGAGGAGTATGTCGCCAGTCGAAGTCTGGGCAAAGATGCTGGAGCTGTGA
>JASHRL010000041.1 GCA_030037355.1 Candidatus Acidiferrales bacterium
GTCGGCTCGCTCGACAAGAAAGACCCCAACGTCGGCACCGGCCTCGTCGGCGCGCCGGAATGCGGCGACGTCATGAAGCTGCAAATGAAAATCAATCCCGATACGCGCGTCATCGAGGAAGCCAAGTTCAAGACCTTCGGTTGCGGCTCGGCGATTGCCAGTTCGTCGCTGGCCACCGAATGGGTCCGCGGCAAGACCGTCGAAGAGGCGCTCGCGATTAAGAACACGGACATCGTCCGCGAGCTTTCTCTGCCGCCGGTGAAAATCCACTGCTCGGTGCTCGCCGAAGACGCCATCAAGGCGGCCATCTCCGACTGGAAGCACAAGGCCGGCGAAGAGTCCGCGACGACCGAAGCCAGCGCCGCCCAGTCGTCGCACTAAGACGCGCCGGGCTGGGCTCTAGCTCAGTTTTTAAGCTGGCATTCCGAGGAGCTTGCCCGCCGCAGGCAGGGAATCTGCAGTTTAGACTTTTAGGCGCTGGGAGCTTCAGCTCCCACGTTTGACCGGGCGTATCAGGGGTTTTAACCCCCTGAAGCAATGAGTTGAGTGAATCTACTGGCATTTGGTAGGAGCGAGAATGGCGCTGGCGGTTTTTGGCTTTGTGGGTCGGCCCTTCAGGGCCGACATAAAGTCTGTGGTTTATGGGGGGCTTTAGCCCCTGAAGTACAGGATTCGATTTCGAGGATTTATGATCCACGTCACCGAAAAAGCGGCGCAGAAAATCCGCGAATTGCTCGCCAAGGAAGGCGTGCCCGCGGACTCCGGCGGACTGCGCGTGGGCGTGCAGGGCGGCGGCTGCTCGGGGCTTTCCTACGCGATGCGTCTCGAAACGCAGGCG
Source organism: Candidatus Acidiferrales bacterium (assembly GCA_030037355.1). Classification (GTDB taxonomy): domain Bacteria; phylum Acidobacteriota; class Terriglobia; order Acidiferrales; family UBA7541; genus DAHUXN01. The sequence goes on from JASHRL010000041.1 coordinate 839, forward strand.
CGTGACCGTGATAAGGTGATCGAAGAGCATGGCGCGCGCGTCTTCGTGGACCCCAAGAGCTTCCTGTATCTTTCGGAGACCACGCTGGATTTCGAAGAGACGCTCGTGCGCCAGGGGTTCATCTTTCAGAATCCACAGGCGACGCGAAACTGCGGCTGTGGCAGTTCGTTCACGGCTTGAGCCTCTGCGTCAAGGCTGCTGGGGGCTGCTGGGCGGCGCGGGGAATGGCGGCAAATTCCGGTCGGGAAAATCCAGTCCAATGTTCCGCGAGATTGATTTGCCTCCGAAAGATTGCCTGAGAAATTCATGAACGCGACGAAGACACAAACCGGAACTCCGTCCGCTGCGGCTTGCTGGAGCTGCCATGCCGCGGCGGAAGGAACGCATTTCTGCAAGGCGTGCGGGAAAATTCAGCCGCTCGGGCGCGATGTCGATTACTTTGCATTCTTCGGGTTGCCGCGGAAACTGAAAATCGATGAGGCCGATCTCGAGCAGCGCTTCCATCAGTTGAGCTGGAAATTGCATCCCGATAATTTTGTCGCCGCGCCGGAATATGAACGCAATCTTGCCTTGGAGCGTTCTTCCGAACTGAACGACGCCTATCGCACGCTCCGCGATCCCATCTTGCGCGTCGAATATCTCCTCCTTCGCGCTGGCGTGCGCAAGGAAGGCACCACGAAGCAGCAAGCCCCGCCGGAATTGCTCGAGGAGGTTTTCGAACTAAATGAATCGCTCGATGAATTGCGCGAGGCGAAAGCAGACGGTGGTGATTTAACCGAACTTCGCGCTCGCCTCACCGACGCTGAGAAGAATTTTCAGGAGAAGCTCGACGAGGTCGACGCGGAACTGCAAAACGTCTTCGGCGAATGGGATGCGGCCGTGGACGCTGATGCAGATGGCGTGGCGCAGCGCGCCGTAATGGCCAAATTGAATGAAGTTCTCAATCGCCGCTCTTACATTCGCAATCTCGTGCGCAATGTGGGCGTCGAGTTAGAGCAAGGGTAGCTGCCATCATGTTTGCAGTTCTAATCGATACGGCAGAAATTAGAAATCGTGCTAAGGCGTTTGTAATCAGTCACATGGATTTTTCTAATCGATAATTTTTGCGCACTTTTCACGAAAGCGCTTTAAGGAGCAAAGAGCAGGAATGAGCAAGACGGTCGGCATTGATTTAGGCACAACTTTCAGCCTCATCGCATTCGTCGATCCCGCGACCAGCGCGCCGCGTTGCATCCCGGGCCCTTACGGCGAGACCCTCTGCCCCTCCGTCGTCAGCCTCGACGCCGACGGAACCGTCATCGCCGGCGAACCCGCCCGCCGCCGCCTGCTGACGCAGCCCGAGCGCACCATTTATTCTGTGAAGCGCCTCATGGGGCGCGGCGTTGAAGACGTGCGCGACGAATTGAAAATTTTCCCGTTCCGCATCGATCCGGAAAGCCGCAGTGTGATTCGCGTCCGCCTCGGCGAAAAATATTTCACGCCGCCGGAAATTTCTGCTTTCATTTTGCGCGAACTGAAATCGTGGGCCGAGGAATTTTTCAAAGACACGGTGGACCGCGCGGTGATTACCGTGCCGGCGTATTTCAATGACGCGCAGCGCCAGGCCACCAAAGACGCTGGCCGCCTCGCCGGCCTCGAAGTGCTGCGTCTGGTCAACGAGCCGACGGCCGCGGCGCTCGCCTATGGACTTCACAAGCAGAAGCGCGGCCGCGTTGCCGTTTACGATTTTGGCGGCGGAACGTTTGACATTTCAATTCTCAAGCTGATTTCGACCACCGAAGGCGACATCTATCAAGTCCTCTCGACAAACGGCGATACGCACCTCGGCGGCGACGACATCGACAATGCACTGGCCGCCGTGGCGCGCGCAGAAATCGAGCAGAAATTCACCATCGATTTCGCGAAGCATCCGGAAGCCGTTCAGGAATTGCGCAAGACGCTGATTCATGCAAAGCATCAGCTTTCGAGCGCGGAGCGCGCGACGATCCGATTTGCGCTGCCGGATGACCGCATCTACACACGCGAGATCACGCGCGCGGAATTCGACAAATTGATCGAGCCGATCATCGCGCGGACGATGGCGCCAGTGAAAATGGCGCTGGCCGATGCAAAACTGCAGCCGTCGGACATGGATGAAGTCGTGATGGTGGGCGGCTCGACACGAATTCCGCTGGTACGGAAAACCGTTGGCGATTATTTCGGACGAGCGCCGCATTGCGAGCTGAATCCAGATGAAGTCGTAGCGCTCGGCGCGGCGGTGCAGGCGAACATTCTCGAAAGCGGCGTGAAGGATATGCTGCTGCTCGACGTGACGCCGCTGTCGCTAGGTATCGAGACGATGGGCGGCGTGGTGGCGAAGCTGATTCCGCGAAACTCGACGATTCCGGCGAGCGCGCAGGAATTGTTCACGACCGGCGTGGACAATCAGACGGGAATCGACATTCACATTTTACAGGGCGAACGCGAGCTGGCTCGCGATTGCCGCTCGCTTTCGCGATTCCAATTGAAAATGCCGCCGGGACCTGCGGGCCTGGCGCGCGTGGAAGTGAAATTCCTGATCGATGCAAATGGAATTTTGCAAGTCTCGGCGAAGGATTTGCGGACTGGCGAGCAGAGTTCTCTCGAAGTGCAGCCGAGCTACGGATTGACGGACACCGAAATGGAGCGGATGCTCGAAGAATCCATCGAATTCGCGGAGCAGGATTTTCAGCAGCGGCAGTTGATCGAAGCGCGGAACGAAGCGGAGACGATTTTGCACGCGACGGAAAAGACGCTCGCGCGCGAGGAATCGCAAGCTCTTGCTACAGAAGAGCGTGCAAAAATTGATGCGGCTGTGAAGCTGTTGCGCGAAGCGGCGGCGGGAACGGATTATAAACTGGTGCGGAAGCGCACGGATGAGCTGAATCAAGCGACGATGCATCTGGCGGAACTGGCGATGAACAAGGCTCTGCAAGCGGCGGTGGGCGGACGAAAGCTCGACGAAGTCTAGGAGCACGGCGATGGGCGGAAAAAATCCCTATATCGAAGAGACCAAATACACTCCGGCGACGCAGAAGTTCAAAGTGACGTTCGCGAAGGAAGGCAAGACCGTCGAAGTCGATCCGGCGAAATTTCCCTATGGGCACGACGGACTCCCGGGAAGCATTCTCGACAT
>JASHRL010000370.1 GCA_030037355.1 Candidatus Acidiferrales bacterium
CGTATTCGAAATCATTGCGGAGCCGAACCGCCGGGCGATCTTGAGCCTGCTGGTCTCGTCACAACAGTCGGTGGGAGAAATCGAACGCCGGCTTCGGATGCCGCAGCCAACTGTGTCGAAGCACCTGCGTGTGTTGCGCGAGAGCGGTTTCGTGGAATCGACAGTGGACGCACAGCGCCGTCTCTACCGGCTGAGACCGGAACCATTTCAGGAAGTGGATTCATGGCTGGAACAGTTCCGCCGGTTCTGGTCCGTTCACATCGATGCCCTCGAACGCCACCTCGACCGCATGGAGGAGCCAAGGTCAACGGAAGAGAAGACAAAGAAAACGAGGCGCGGCTTAAACCGCGGACATAACAAAGGAGAAAGAAAATGAAAATCAAAGTGACTAGCGTATACGTGGACGACCAGGAAAAAGCCCTGCGCTTTTATACCGAGGTGCTGGGTTTTGCCAAGAAGTCCGATTTCAGTAATGGCCCATATCGCTGGCTGACCGTGGCCTCGCCCGAGGAGCCGAACGGCACCGAGCTGCAACTGGCGCTGAACGACAATCCTGCGGCGAAGACTTATCAACAAGCGATGTTTCAACAAAACCAGCACGCGGCGATGTTCTACACGGATGACGTCAAGAGCGACTACGAGCGGATCAAATCACGCGGCGCGGAGTTCACAATACCACCCACCAACGTGCCTGGCTCGACGATCGCGGTGCTGAAGGACTCGTGCGGCAATCTTATTCAGCTCACGCAACTGGCACGCTACTGAGCGCGAGAGTTCAGCAACCGGATGCGGAGTACACAAGGCGGTTCGAAATTCAAATGCTTAACCGACCGCCCGAAGAGGCTCAAAAATTGTGAATCGAAGAGATCACGAACGAAGCATAGAGGAGAGTACAAATGGCAACCAGCATGACAACGCATCATCCACGTCCCGGCATGAACATCACTCTTTGGACTGCACAAGTATTGTCGGGTATATTCTGGAGCGTGACCGGCTTTGGAAAGATGCTTTGTTTTAACCAGGCAGTGTGGAACCAAACGCTCCCTCGAGTGGCCTGGTTTTCCGCTATCCCGAAGGATCTGTTCATTTTTATTGGGATTTGCGAGTTCCTTGGGGGCGTGGGGCTGATTCTGCCGGCAATGACGGGAGTGAAACCGAAGCTTACGCCATTCGCTGCGCTCGGCTTGACGCTCATCATGTTCCTCGCGGCCGGATTTCACATCGCGCGCGGCGAGTACATTTCTTTTTTGCCACTCAATTTATTGCTGGCAGGCGCCTCCGCGTTCATCGCGTATGGACGGTCGTTTATCAGGCCCATAACACCGACATCGCTCAACGTCTTCCGCGTCCTGAAAGGGCTCGCGGTTCTCGGCGCACTGATCGTCGTCGGCTATGCGCCGGTCTGGCAGATGATGGCGCACACTCACTGATGGACGGACTAGGAGAAGCTCGATGAGCGAGTACGCGTACGCTCCGTACGTACCGGGGCCGGCCAGCGGCGCGCAGATACAGAAGGACGGAGCGAAGTGGACGCTCGTTTTCGTCCGGGAACTACGCCACTCACGCGAAAAAGTCTGGCAGGCGCTGACCGACCCGGCGCATCTGCACGAATGGGCTCCGTTCGACGCCGACGGGAACCTCGGCACGGTTGGAGCCAAGGTCAAGCTCACCACAGTGGGAGCGCCCGCGCTGCACGTTACCGAAACAGTCGTGACGCGAGCCGATGCCCCCCATGCACTTGAATACAAATGGGGCGGCTTCGACATGCGCTGGCAACTGGAATCCATCGGTAGCGGGACGCGCCTGACGCTGTGGGCTAACATCGGCCATCGCTTCATCTCCATGGGCGCTGCCGGCTGGCAAATCTGCTTCGATGTGCTGGATCGGCTTCTGGCGGGCCAGCCCATCGGACGCCTTGTCGGCCCCGACGCGATAAAGTTCGGCGGCTGGCAACGGCTGAACGAGGAGTATGCGAAGCAATTCGGAATTGAGGCGCCGAACTGGCCGCCCAAGTAGATTCGAAAATCCCGAATTTCAGTAATATTTAGTTGCGGGAATTGGAGATGGACATGAACATGAAAAAACCTATCTCTGCTGAAGCTGCTTCTGAGTTAATCGACGAGAGGATTAGGGAACTTGGAGACTGGCGCGGCAGAACGCTCGCGAAGGTGCGCGACATCATACACGAGGCGGACCCTGAAATTGTCGAAGAGTGGAAGTGGATGGATGTCCCCGTTTTTTCCCATGGCGGCATCGTCTGCACGGGAGAGACATACCAGAAAGTCGTCAAGATGACATTTGCCAAGGGAGCCGCGTTGAAAGACCCTGCACATCTATTCAACTCCAGCCTCGATGGGAATGTCAGGCGCGCCATCGACATCCGCGAGGGCGATAAGATTGATGAGGCGGCGTTGAAGAATCTCATCCGCGCCGCGGTGGCGCTAAATCTCAAAGGCAAGAGCAAGCTGGCGCCCGAGCGCAGGCGATCTGCCAAGCGATCCAGGTAGCTGCATCGCAGGTTCCGAACATTTCCCTCCCGTATCGGAAGAGATTCCGCTCTCGCCTCTGCGAAACTCCGCTATAACGATGACCTCTAGTGCATTATGCGAATTGGTTACGGCGTCTTCGCGATGATGTTCGAGATATTCTTCCCCCGAAGCATGGAATTGAACGCAGCCAGGTCGGTAGCGACCAGGTGCTGGAGATCGCCATGATACTTGGCGACCTGCTGTTTGAGTTCTTCATGCACGGCAACTTGTTGCGTCGTTGGCGCAAAATCGGAAGTGGTGACTTCGCGCGCGAGATAATCGAGTTTATCTACCAGCATGGACTCCCAGCGCACGTCGTCCTGCCCGCGCCCTGTGGCCTTTAATTGCAGCAGATGGCCCTCAAGGTCGACGAACTTGTTGCCGAGATCATCGGCGGCGGCGCGAATGGATTTGGAGTTCTGATCGTCACCCAGTTGTGCTTCGAGATTCAACAACTGGATGCGGATGGATTCGATCTGATTGACATCATCCGCGGTCGCGTTCAGTTCATCCTCAAGCGAGGACATCAATTTATCCTGAGATTGAATGTCGGCAATCGTGCCGGCCGAGTGGGGGTCCTTCAGCACGGTCAGCTTCCGGCTGTAATCATGTCCTCCGACTGTGAGCTTAATCGTGTAGGTTCCCGGAGGCGCGAGGAGCGAAATCGGCCCGACTGCTGGCGCTGGCCGCCAGCCCTCGGGACCCACAGTCACCTCTGGCGCATAAAGAGGACTCGTGCGCAGGCGGATTTGCTTTGTGGGTTCGAGTCGCAAATCCCACCAGATGCGGTCGATGCCGGCGTCCTTCTTTCCATCCAGCGTGCGGACTGTTTTGCCGCTGGCATCCTGGATTTCGATTTTGACGTCGTCTTTTGCGGCTGCCTTGAGATAGTAGTTGATGACGGCGCCATAGGGAGGATTATGGCCGGTTGTGGGATCGTAGGACATGGATGCGGGTTCAGAGATATTACGGAAGCGATAGGCATCGCGCGGCGCGAAGAGATGGGCGTCCGAATCCCGAATTTCGGGTGTCATCTGCTCGAGCGGAGTCAAGTCATCCATAATCCAAAAGCCCCGGCCATACGTCGCAAGCGCGAGATCGTGAAAGCGCTCCTGCACGGTGATCCAGTAAACCGGAGCGTGAGGCAGGCCCGACTGCAATGGCTCCCAGTTGTCGCCATCATCGAAGGAGACATAGAGCGCATTTTCCGTGCCGAGGTAGAGCAATCCCGGTCGCACGGGATCTTCGCGAACGCAATGGGCATAGCTCAACATGCCGTGCGGAATGCCATTGGTGATTTGCGTCCACGTCTTGCCGTAATCAGTCGTTTTGTATACGAAGGGATCGCGATTGTTCATCTGATGGAAATCCACAGTGATGTAGGCTTTTCCGGCCTGATAACGTGAAGCCTCGATGTTACTCACCGTGCCCCATTCCGGGAGATTGGGGATATTTGCAGTGACGTTTGTCCAATGCTTCCCACCGTCGCGAGTGATTTGCACGAGGCCGTCATTTGTTCCAGCCCAGATGACTCCC
>JASHRL010000371.1 GCA_030037355.1 Candidatus Acidiferrales bacterium
AATCGCGAAGCTGGCGGGCGCGCTCGACGGCGGCGGCGAAGCGGTCGTCGTCCACAGGCTTGAGCAGATAATCGAGGGCGTGGACTTCGAAGGCGCGCAAAGCATGCTGCTCATAAGCCGTGAGAAAGATCACGCCGGGCAGATTCCCCTTGGGCAAGGCGCGAAGGACTTCGAAACCGTCCATACCGGGCATTTGGATATCGAGGAAGACGATATCGGGCGAAAGCTCGAGGATTTTCTCTACGGCCGACAAGCCGTCGGCGCATTCTCCGACGATTTCGATGTCCTTGAACTTGCGCAGGCGGAGAACGACGCCGCGGCGGGCCAGGCGTTCGTCATCGACAATCAGGGCGCGCACGATGCGGCTCCTTGCGGCTGCGCGCTCCTGCGGAATGGCAGTTCTACAGTGACTTCGCAGCCGCCGATTTCGGGCCATTGCAGCAGGAATTTGTGGTCCGCGGCATAGAGGGTCTTCAAACGCTCGGCTGTATTGGCGATGCCGATGCCGCTGGCGGCGGAGTCGCCCGGCGGCGCGAGACGAGAGTTGGCAGGGCCAGAATTTTGGACTGTGATTTGCAGTTGCACGCCATGAAGTTTGCTCTCGATGCGGATTGTTCCGCCTTCCACGATAGGGGCGACGCCGTGGCGGACGGCGTTTTCAATCAGCGGCTGCAGCAACATGCTGGGAACGAGAGCGTCCAAAGTTTCCGGAGAGATGGCCATGTCCACGCGAAGGCGAGGGCCGAGGCGAGTTTGCTCGATGGCCAAATATTGCTCGGCGAAGGCGATTTCCTGGGAAAGCGGCGTCTCCGGGGCGGCCTGGGCGTCGAGAAGCGTCCTTAGAAACTCGCCGATTTGCGCCAGCATGCGCGTGGCGGCGGGAGGATTCCCTTCGAGGACAAGCGTGGATACGGCATTCAGCGAGTTGAGCAGAAAATGCGGATTGAGCTGATAGCGCAAAGCGATGAGCCGCGCATCGCGCACTTCGGCTTCGGCGCGCAGCAACCTTTGTCTTTCCCGTATCGATTGCTGCCACAGTTTGATGCTGAAATAGAGGCTGCACCAAACAAAGAGATTGAACGTGGACTCGACGGAAGTTGTCAGCCAGCCAGTCCAACTGAGCGGATGGTGAAGAGTTGTCACCCGCTGAATCACATAGCCGGCAGGAATTCCTCCGAGCAGCGACCAGACAAACGCGCGCATTTCCAGAGCGAACCATGAGTAAGCATGGCCCATCAGCGAGCGGCAAACGGGGCGCAGGAGACAACTCACGATAAATAGTGAAACGAAAAATACGGTGTTCCCGCGCAGCGCTCCGGGCTGGCGCAGAAAAGGAAGCAGGAGGAGAGATCCCCACAGGTAGTAACAGAGCCAGCCAACGATCTGGACCGTCCAGAACGTTGGGAAACCAAGATCGTCGCGCTTCAGCTTCAGCACAGTTCGCATTTTAGCTTACAAACGCGGGTGCGCGAGCGCGGCCTGGCGCTCAGAACCCTCGGTTCGCCGCAAAAGGCATGCTCACTACAGATCAGGCGAAGCAGCCGGAGCCCTTCTGATTATCTTAATCCTTCACGAATGAGAGCTGCATTTTGCAGACACGGAGGAGCGAACAAGAATATGAAATGGAGAGGATTGATTGCGGCGCTGTTCATCGCATTGGGCGCGATGTCAATACCCGCCGGACGGGCGATGCCTCAACCGGGCCCCACCGCAGAAAGCGCACTGGCGGCGGACGACCAGTTAGCGCAAGCGATTCGCAACAACGACGCGGACGGGATCACGAAATTGCTCGACAGCAGCTGGGCGGTGATCTCTGGACGCGGCGGCGTGGGTGAAGGACCGTCTATTTTCCCCGATGGCATAAAGTCTGGCGCGTTGACGCGAAAAACATTTGAAATTTCCGAACCGAGGACCCGGCTCTACGGAAACGTCGCACTGGTAACCACGAAAGTGCAAACGTCGGGAATGTTCGGCGGGAAGCCCTTCGACGTGACTGAGCGACAAACCGATGTGTGGCTCTGGAAGGATGGGAGCTGGAAGTGCGTGTTAACCGACGAAACCATGATCCCGACCAGCAGCAAATAAACCAGAAAGGATGTCCCATGAAGAAAATCGTTACCTCCATCAGTATGTGCCTGTTCGTCGCCGCGATGACGATCCCAGTGGCGGCAAAGGGCCGAAGAGCGGATGCCGGGCCGACCGCGGAAAGCGTTCTGGCAGCGGAGGAAGGACTTGCGAAGGCATTCACAGAGAACAACGCGGACGCAATCCAGAGCTATCTGGCGGACAACTGGGCGGTCATCTCCGGATTTGCTGACATGAATGAGGGGAGTTCGATTTTCCCGGACGCGATAAGGTCTGGCACTCGCACCCTGAAAACGTCTGATATTTCAGAACCTCGAGTGCGCGTATACGGGAATGCGGCGGTGGTCACGTTCAAGCTACACCTCGCAGGCCAGTTTCGTGGGAAACCCTTTGATGTGATGGAACGCGAAACCGACGTATGGACTTGGAAAGACGGAAAATGGAAATGCGTGCTCAGTCACGAGACCTTGTATCCGCAAGACGAGAAAAGATACGTCTGCACAGATGAGAAAAACCAGAAATAGGAAGCAAAATTATGAGGGGCGTAGTCGTAACCGCTGATTCAGGCGCTCATTTAGATCCAACATTCTGCGAACGAAAAGGAGCGAGTATGAAGCTTGCAAGATGGATCATGACGATTTTTGTGGGCGCTTTGTCAATCGGGGCGATTTCCAGCGTGGCGGTGGCGCAAGTCCCATTTGATCAACTTCCCAAAGTGTGGGATGCCTCCGTGCCGCGCGACGAGCAGATTTCCATCGCTTTGAGCGCCGGGCCAAAGGGAGTAAGAGATAAGGCTACCGTTTATGTTCTTGGCTCCAAGGGCTACGAGATCGTTCGCCAGGGCACCAACGGCGTGAGCTGTCTTGTTGGACGGCATTTCATGAAGTCGGGCGAAACAACGATTGAACCAGAGTGCTACGATGCGGAAGGCAGCAAGACGCTTTTGCTCGCCGATCTATACAGGGAAGAACTTCGCGTCAAGGGCACCCCAGAGGCGGAGGTCGACCCAGACACCAGCAACGGATTCAAGGATGGCCGCTTTAAAGCGCCCAGCAAGCCGGGCGTCCGTTACATGCTGTCGAGCGATAACCGCTTAGGGCCCACTGCGGATGGCCACACCGTCTATGTTCCCCCGCATTTCATGTTCTACGCGCCCTATATGACCGGCAAAGATTTGGGATACGATTCGGTGGCGCCTTTTCTGGTGGCTCCCGGCCAGCCATACGCCACGATGATCGTATTCTACAATCCTGACCCAAAGTAAGAATTAAGCCCGCTGAGAATTGGTCATATCAAAAATGGCCATAGTGGCTATTGAGGCAAGCCACGTTCACGTGATAGCAATCCGTGCAGGGTAGAGGCTTCGCTGTAGCTCTTTGAGTCCTGCCTGAGTTTCCATTGGGGAGATTTCTTGATGGCTACACGGATAGCACAATCGCTGCGATTGTGCGGCGCTCTCATGGTGATATTTCTCGCTGCCACTGTGGCGGCTCCACAGAAAATGGCGTCCAGCGCGGGAGCAGACACCACCGGGCCCCCCGGATACTCCACGACCGTCACAGGCGGAATACACGACTTCGATTTCTATTTCGGGGCGTGGACGGTGCGTTCACGGGGATTGAAGGCACGCAACGCCGGCAGCAAGGATTGGAGGGACTTCACATCCATCATCTGCGTGACGCCCCATCTCAACGGCGGAGCCAATGTGAGCGAAATGTATTCGCCGGCATCAGGCAGTTCCGGCCTTACTTTGCGCACGTTCGATGCGCAGAAAAAGCAGTGGTCGGTCCACTATATCAGCGACAAGACTGGTCAAATGGATCCCGGAACGTTCGGCGGCTTTGACGGCACGCAGGGTAAGTTTTTCGGGGAGGACGTTGACAACGGCCAGCCGATAAAAGCACGGATCGCCTGGACTGTGACTGACCACGACCATGTCCATTGGGAGCAGGCTTTTTCGTACGACAACCGCACATGGGAGACGAATTGGATCTCCGATATGACGCGTGCGGATCCAGCAACAATTTGTGACGAGGGTCACCCGAGACATTAAAAGAGGCGGGACGTTCGGACTTTTTTCCTTTCCCGAGCAGAATGTTACGAGGAGCGCGGGGCGAAATCCGAGACTCGGGAATTTGTCCGCGGAGGGCCTAACGAGGGCGGGGAGTGAAGGCCATGAGGAGCAGAGAGCGCTGGGAGAAAGGCAGGTACAAGAGGGCGGCGGTGGAGGCGATGACGAGGCCGAAGCCGATCTGTTGAATGAGCAGGAAGGGAGCGAGGGCCCAGAGCTCGTCGAGAGGAAGAAGAAAGGGGAAAAGGCGGCGAAATTTGGCGGCGAGGCCTCGATAGTTGAAGGCAGCAGCGGTGAGGAGATAGAGGCGCGTGGGGATGCCGGCTGCGGCGGTGATAATCAAGACGGTGAGAATCAGGCGGACGGGGTCGCGCGCTTCGGTGAGGATGGCGTCGATTTTCGAAAGGCGTGCGAGGGAGACGATATAGAACGTGAGGTAGATCAACTGAACGAGCGAAAAGAGAGTGCGCGCGATGCCGCTCGAAATGACGGGCAAATCGTGAGCGTCGCTGAGAATGAGAGAACGAGGAGCGGCGGGCGCGGAGATTTCTGCGCCATCGCCGGACGAAACGGCGGCGGTCGAATCGGCGACGGGAGGCTGCGAGCCGGGCTGGCTGGCGATTTCCACTGGCGCGATGAAACGATAGCCGCGGCGCGGAAGCGTCTGAATGAAACGCGGATTTGAGGCAGAATCGCCGAGGGCGTTGCGCAACTGATTGATGGCGGTATTCACGCCGTGGTCGAAATCGACAAAAGTGTCGGAGGACCAGAGCTTTTCGCGAAGCTCGTCGCGAGTGACCAGATCGCGCGGGCGTTCGAGAAGCATCAGGAGAATGCGAAGAGACTGGTCGCGAAGACGCGGCTGAGCCTTGCCTTCCTTGCGCAATTCGCCTGTATCGGCGTCGATTTCGAAGACGCCGAAACGAAAAGTCGGGCTGCCGCTATGAGGTTCGGTCACGCGCTGCTCCGCGATGCGGGAGATATTCTACGAGAGAAATTCGAGTAAACGACTGATTTTTATGGTTGTTAGGGAATGACTTCTTGCTGACGCGGAAATGAGCCGCAGGTCATTGCGGGGATGGCGCCGATTCTGGCATCTTCGGCGCATGAAAACCAAAAAAGATAATCGAAACTGGGAATACAGAGCGGCGCTGGCGACGGTGGCTCTGGTGTGCGGATTTCTTGCGCTGATGCGGCCGTGCCGCGCGACGGAATTGTCAGCGCAAACTGCGCGGCGATTTGACCAATACATTCAGATCAAAGAAGCGCGCGAAGACCGAGACATTGCAGCGCGGAGAAATTTTCTTTGGATTGATGGCCTGGCGCCGGCGGAAAGAGCGAAAGACTACGCCGAGCTGAAGGAAGGGCAAATCCTGGCGCAGCGCAGCAGCGATTGCGACACGCAGAGCTGCATGTCCATCCCCGGAGGGCTGATTCACGACTGGGTGGGAATTGTGTTCGTGCCGGGAGTTTCGATGGCGCATGTGCTCGCGGTATTGCAGAACTACGACCGCGACGGGGAATATTACAAGCCGGACGTGGTGAAAGCAAAGCTGGAGTTGAAATCAGGCGACGACTATCGCGTTTATCTGCGGCTGAAGCGCACGGAAGTGATCACCGTCGTGCTGGACACGGAATACGACATTCGCTACGCGCGCGTGGACGACGAGCATGTGTATTCGCGCTCCCTTAGCACACGCGTCGCCGAGGTGGATCACGCGGGCAAGACAGATGAAAGCGACGAGCCCATTGGCAATGACCACGGATTTCTCTGGCGGCTCGATTCCTACTGGCATTTTTACCAGGCGGACGGCGGCGTCTACATCCAGTGCGACGCGGTTTCGCTGACGCGCGATGTGCCGACGGGGCTGGGCTGGCTGATCGGTTCGTTCATCGAAAAGATCCCGGCGGAATCGCTGCAATCGACGCTGGCGGAGACGCGCGCGGCGCTGCTGCAAAAACCGGCATTGGCGAAGTGATTGGTTTTCGGGAGCGAAATAGAAGAAAGGAGAAAGGAAAAATGAATGCAAGAACGCTGACCATCGAGCCATTGAACCTGCGCAAGCGAGCAGAGACCAATGGCGCGCCGCGGGAAGGAAGTCTTGCGGCATTCAAGAACGCAATGCGATTGCAGGAAAGCATTACGGCGGGGCCGGAGCGGAAAGTTCTGCTGTGGCTGGCGGCGCGCATGCCAGCGTGGGTGAATTCGGACCATCTGACGCTCGTGGGATTTGTGGCGATGCTGCTGGCAGGCGCGAGCTATGCGCTGGTGCGATGGAATTCGGCGGGGCTGCTGCTGGCGACGGCGTTTCTGGCGCTGAACTGGTTCGGCGACAGCCTGGATGGGACGCTGGCGCGCGTGAGGAATTGCCAGCGGCCGCGGTATGGATTTTATGTGGACCACGTGATCGATTCGATAGGAGCGCTATTCCTGATGGGCGGGCTGGCGATTTCGGGCTGCATGGACTGGCGAATCGCGGTGGGAATGCTGGTGGCGTTCTTGCTGCTTTCGATCGAATCGTACCTGGCGACGTATACGATGGGGGTTTTTCGGATGTCGTTCGCGAAGCTGGGGCCGACGGAGATTCGGATTTTGCTGGCGCTGGGGAATTGCGCGCTGTGGCTGCGACCGGACGCGAGAGTGCCGGGGCTTTCGTGGCGCGTGCTGGATTTCGGCGGGATGGTGGCGATTGCGGGCATGCTGGCCATGTTTGTTGTCTCGGCGATTCTTCATACGCGGACGCTTTACCGGCAAGAGACGCAGCGATGAAGAACTGGCGCAAGAGCGCTCTGGGCGTTGCGAGGCGCTGGCTGAAGTTCAACGCCGTCGGCGCGATGGGAATCTGCGTGCAGATGATTGCGGTGTACGTGCTCGGCACGGCGCTGGACGCGAATTCGCTGGCGGCGACGGGGCTGGCGGTGGAAGCGGCGGTGCTGCACAACTTCGTGTGGCACGAGCACCTCACGTGGAGCGACCGGAAGGCGGGGACGCGCGGGCGTTTGTTTCTGCGGCTGCTGACATTCAATGCGACGACAGGAGTTGTCTCCATTGGCGGGAATTTGGCGATTGTGTGGCTGCTGATGAGCGAGGCGCACATGATGCTGGTGGCGGCGAATTTGTGCGCGGTGGCGGCGTGTTCGGTCGTTAATTTTGTGGTGAACGACAGGATTGTTTTTCGCGCTGCGGGCAGAGATGCATCCGTGACGGGTATGTGCTGAGGACGCAGGCCGGCGGTGAAGGCGCACTTCGTCGCGGGGAGCAAGCCTCAATAAAAGCGACTATCCCACCCTTCGCAGAACCAGCGAAGGATGGGGCACCCGGCCGACCCTATGAAGGCGAGAAGCGCGAAGGCCTCATGTCAGTCCCGGCAAGAACGCCGGGACGGGACATGAGCTACAGATGTGTTGCACAAGCAGCGGAGATGAGTCGCGACGGGCGGGTCTTCCCCCCCAAAAAAATTCAAAATCAGCGCTTGGGGAACCCGTCGAGACCCGTCCCCGCAGAGAACGAAAGGCGCGGACCGAAAACACACAACTATCCCACCCATCGCGACTTCTTCACTTTGGGCTGCTTGCCGCAGCCCGAACGCGAAGGATGGTGTACCCGCTGAAGGAGTTATTTCGATGCGGCCAAGAGCCAGAAATTCCAGACTGCGCCGCAGAGACATAAGAGGCCCACGATAAGAAACATCATTTGTTGGCGTTTGATTTTGCGATTGCCAAGGCTGTCAGGCAGTTGACTTACGTACTTCCAGTGTCTTCGGGTCGCATACAGCACGTACGCTCCGGCAAACAGAAAAATGAACCCGGACAAGATTCTTGTCATTCCGAGGCGATCGATATTGCGCGTTACGGCCACAAGTGCGACCGCAACAAGAGCCGCGACGATGAGAAGGGCGGTTCCGACCAGTTTGAAGAAGTCACTCTTCGGACGTCCGATCGAGGTAGAACTCCGAGACCTTGATTTCATAATCCACTAGATCACGCAAAGAGCGCACACTGCACGTGCGTTATCTTACCGCATAAGGTAACAAGTGTTGCGCCGAATGACCGAATAACCTACCCTTCGCGACTTCTTCATTTTAGGCTGCTTGCCGCAGACTGAGCGCGAAGGATGGAGCACCCGGAAAAGCCACGGCAAGCAAGAAGCCGCAGACTTCGCAAAAGACGCGAAGCTCTGCGCTACAAGTCACAACGAGTCACTGTAAGCGCGAGTTGAACCAGGCGATGGCGCGGAGGGCGACGTCGCGGCTGTGCGCGGGGTTCACGAAACCGTGGCCCTCATGCGGGTAGATGACGAACTGCGCCGGGACGCCGAGCGTGACGAGCGCGTGCCAGAATTCGTAGGACTGCGGCGGCGGACATTCGCCGTCGCTATCGCCGACGACGATGAGCGAAGGCGTCTGGACATTTTTGATGAAGGTGATGGGCGCGGATTTGGCGTAGACGGCGGGATCGTTGTAGACGGTGTCGCCGAAATAAAAAGTCATCCATTTGTCGATTGAATTTTCGCCGTAGTAGCTGAGCCAGTCGGCGAGGCCGGCGCCGATGACCGCGGCGCGGAAACGATGCGTTTGCGTAACGGCCCACATGGACATGTAGCCGCCGTAACTCCAGCCGGTGATGCCGAGGCGATTGGGATCGATGGGCTGCGAGGCGATGGCGGCGTCGACGCCGGCCATGATGTCCTTGAAATCGCCATAGCCGAAATCTTTGATATTGGCGCGCGTGAAAGCTTCGCCCGCGCCGTAGCTGCCGCGCGGATTGGGCAGCAAAACGAAGTAGCCCGCGGCAGGAAGCGCGAGCGCGTAGTTGCGGCGGCTGGGCCAGTTCTGAAGATTGGCCGCAGCCGGGCCGCCGTGGACATCGACGACGAGGCCGTATTTTTTCGAAGGATCGTAATTCGCGGGGTAAATGAGCCAGCCCTGGACGGAGCCAATGTCGGTGGTCCAGTGGAGGCTTTCGGCTTTGCCCCACGCAGGATGCAGGCCGCTATTGATGTGCGTGACTTGTTTCCAATCGCCGATGGGGCCAGCCCAGACTTCCGGCGGCATGCTGAAAGACTGGCGAATGATGCCGGCGATCTTGCCGTCGCGCGAAAGAGAAATGCCGACGCCGAAGCCCGAGCCCAAGTGCTCATCGCCGGCATAGAGCGTGGAGACTTCGCCGGAATCGAGATTGACGGAGGCGATGCCGGTGCGGCCGTCGGCGATTTCGCTGAAAGAAATGGAATGCGAATCGGCGGACCACTGAAGCGAGATGGCCGAGGCCTTGATGCCGGGAGTGACGTCGCGAGCTTCGGTGCTCGGCGAATTCGCGGGAATGGTGAAGATATCGCCGCCGACGGAACCTTCGTCGCTCATCAGGCCGCCGATGAACGCGACGGATTGGCCGTCAGGAGACCATTTCGGCGTGGCGATCTGCCAGTCGGATTGAAAGATGGGCTGGGGCGCGGAATCGCGCGTGGCGTCGAAGATGTAAATTTTGGCGATCCACCAGTTGTTGTCGCCATTGCCGTGCGCGGCGGTGCCGACGATTTTCTGGCTGTCGGGCGACCAATCGTATTCGTAGACGTACATGTCGGCGGGAGAGATTTGGCGAAGTTTGCTGGAGGCAACGTCGACGAGAGCGAGACGCTGCTCGAAATTTTTCACGCCGACGACGCCTTCATCACGCGTTTCGGCGGCGAGCGGGCCAGCGGCGCGAGGCGCATTTTCGATATACAGGAACGAGATGGTTTTGCCGTCGGGAGACCAGAGCGGAGCGGAGATGTCGCCTTTGACGTGAGTGAGCTGGTGAGGCGCGCCAGTGAAATCCGTGACGTAAAGCTGCGATTGCCCGGCGTGAGCGGCGTCGGAAAAAAAGGCGATGCTCTTGCTATCGGGCGACCAGACGACCTGGCCTTCGCGAGCGGCGGCGCCGGATGCGGCTGCCGTGATGCGTTGCGGCGCGGCGGCGGATTTCCAGTCGGCGACATAAATTGCGGAATTCGGGGAAGGCGCGCCATTTTTTCCAGAGAGCGACTCGACCCAAGCGACGCGGCGGCCATCGGGAGAAATGACGGATTCGGAAATTTCGTGCACGCCGAAAAGAGTTTGAATGGCGTGATCGACGGCGGGAGAAGGCTTGGGCGGTTCGTCGGATGCGGCAGCGCACGCGGCGGAGCCGACGAATGCGACAGCGAGAAGAATGATTGCGAATTTGGCGAGACGATTCATTTCAAGGTCCTTTCCATGATGAATCTGCCGGAATGCGAGCGAATACTGTGACATTGAGCGCGGATGGAGGCAAGGGGTGCGTGATGGAAAACGAGGAGCACGATGGGCGAGAGATCAGGAGGAAACGGAAGGTCTTTGCGAATCCTGGCTGGCAGAGCGGCGGGCGATGCGGCCGGATATCAGCCAATAGCACATATAACCAAACAGGCTGACGCTCATGGCGATCCAGAAAACCGGCACACGGAGGCTGACGGCAAAGGCCACGACGGAGACGGCGAAACCCCATACAAACAACTCGCCAAGGAATGCCTGACCCCAGCGAGGTGGCGCACCACTGGAGGGGACGCGCGGGCGCAGAGCAGGCCAGAAGCGCGGGACGGCGGCGCAGTAGGCGCGGAAGGAATCGCCCTGCGAAGCAGTGAGCGCGGCTTCTTCGCGGAAAATGAGGCGGTAATAAAAAAAGAGCAGGCCGAAAGTCATGATGAACCAGCCGACACGGCTGGCGAGAAAGCCGAAGCCCGCGCCGAGGAGTACGCCGCCGAGGTAAAGAGGATTGCGCATCCAGCGAAAAGGACCGTCGGCGACGAGCTTTTCGGAGTGCAGAGCGTGGTCGTGAACGACGGCGCTGCGAAGATAAGCCGCGGCCCAGGTGCGAATCAAAGCGCAGAGAAGCGCGAGAAAGGCGGCAAATGCGAAAACAATGTGCAGCGGACGCGCGGCGGAGGGCGAGCTGACATCGATGGCGCGGCGCCAAAGCAATTGCGCGACGGCGACCCCGGTGTTCTCTTTGTCGAAACTGTAGGAAGCGAACCCGAGCCAGAAAATGCAGCCAATGAACCAGAAACGGTGACGGAATTCGAATTCGGAAGCGCGCATCATGAAGGCAGTGGCCCTTCGACTATGCTCAGGGCAAGCGAGTGGCGAGTGACGAGTGGCGAGTTAAAAGCAAAAGAGAGACAAGGAGGCAGAAAAACGCGAGAAGTGGACACAGGCTGAGAGCCTGTGCCACGGAAGTTGGAGGCGCTGATCATAAGGATGCGCTCGGCGAGGCGGATCCTGGAGAAGCACTCGGGGCGGGGGCGTTCATGGAGATTGAAGATGGGTGCGGCTGGAGTTCGGCGAGCTGGCGGCGGCAGAGCAAGGCGAAGAAGAGAGCGACGGCGGCTTCGGCGGCGAGAGCGACGAGCCATTCGGCGATTTGCGTCGTCCAGAGCGAGGATTTGAGGACAAAAATAGGAGTGGGCAGAAGAATGGCGGTAAATGCGCGGTCGTTAAGGTGCAGTGCGCTGACGATGATGCTGACGCAAACGTAATAGACGGCGAGGGCGAGGACGCCAAGAGCGAGAGGATGGCGGCCACGGCGCAGGTTCATCCACTGCAAGAAAAGCAAGTCCACGGAGAGCCAGACGGCGAAGAAAATCACCTGATAAATGGCGAAGGCAAGGCTCCATTCGAGCGCGGGATTGTGTTTCCATTCGACGATGCCGATCATCGCGGCGCCGACGACGATGACGCCGGCGAAAATATAAGGAACGGGCCAGAGAAAATCGAGGCCGGATGGGGCGGCTTCGGCAGCGTGCAAGCGGCGGCGAACCTGAACCCGATTCCGCAAAACCAACATGCCAAAAATGAAAAACAGAGGCATATTCAGGCCGAGGAGAAGAGACTGCGCGACGAGGGGACTAGAGATTCCAGGGTCCTGAATGCTGTTCCAGCCGAAAAACGAGAAGACGATGAAGTTGAGATAGTAGATGAAGCCGAGCGCCTGCGCGGGAGTGTAAAGCTCATAGTTTTCCGGATCGCGCTTGATGTTGCGGACGGCAGCGAGAAGAAACCAGGCCAGGAGGGTGAGGTAAATAAATGGAAGGACAAGCGCGTGGTGAACTGGCGCGCCGAAGAAGACGTCGTGGAATGGATTTGGCACTGTAAAGCTGCGCGGGCCGATTTGCGTCACAGTGTCGGCCGTGCTCCAAGAGGGTTGCGAGGGAAGCTCAAGCAGGGCGAACGGGCCGATGGGGCCTAGATGAAAATAAGGCGTAGCCGACCAGAGGGGGCTTGAGGCTGCGTAACTGATGTATAAGAACGCCAGGATGGCCCAGGTGACGGTACCGCGGCGGAGATAGAGAGAGATGACGAGGGCGAGAGCGTCAAAGACGATGGCGCCGAGAATCAAAAGGACGTAGGTGACGAGCACAATTGTCCAACTGGCGTGGATTTGAACCGCACCGATAATCGCGGCGGGGAGAAAACAGAGAAAGATGAAATCGGCCATGAGCGGCGGGCCGAAGAGCTTTCCGAGAGTCAATTCCCAGGGCGAGAGGCGCGTGAGGCGCTGGGAGTCATAGGTGTTCTGATCTTTTTCGCGCTGAACAGCGTGGAGGCAGGCGATGCCGCCACCGAAGACGAGAACGATGCACTGAATGATGAGAATCACATGGAGCAGGCTTCCCGGATAGCCGGGAACCTTGTCCGCATTATGCAGAAACGAATAAACAATCGCCGCGGAAAGGGCGAGAGAAAGGCCGCCAGCGATGAGCATGCGGCGCGGGCGGAGCTGGATGCGGGCGTTGCGGATGATTTCGGGATTGGAGAAGAGATTCATGGCGCGGTCACATCACTTCCCCGCCGGAGAGGCGGGCGTAGATTTGTTCGAAGGATTCCGATGAGCCTTCGACGGCGAAGACGGGCGCGCCGGACATGACCAGATCGCGAACGAGGGCGGCGAGATCGGCGTCGTTGCCGGAGAAAAGGAAATCGACGGCGGAGGAACCGGAGGCGACACCTGCGGCGGGATGCGCGTCGGAAACGCCATCGCGCGCGGAGAGCCAGCCGAGGAGTTGATCGCCCAAAGCAGCGACGCGGATGCGAATGCGACGGCGAGAAGGCGCAGCGGCTTCCTGCATCACGTTCGCGAGCTTGCCAGCGCGGAGCAGATGGCCTTTTTCGAGGATGGCGACGGAGGTGCAGATTTCCTCGAGATCGGAAAGAACGTGAGAGCTGATAAGGACGGTCTTGCCCTGACGATTCAAATTTTTGAGTAAATCTTTCAGTTCGACACGGGCCTTGGGATCGAGGCCGGCGGCGGGCTCGTCGAGAACAAGCACGGGCGGATCATGGAGGACGGCGCGGGCGATGCCGAGGCGCTGCTTCATGCCGCGCGAAAGGCCTTGAATGAAGGCGTCGCGCTTGGATTCAAGGCCGACCCAGGCGATGACCTCCGTGACGCGCGCGGGGATTTCCGCGGCAGGCATCTTATAGGCGTGGGCGAAATAGTCGAGATACTCCCAGACTTTCAAGTCGTCATAGAGCGAGAAGAAATCGGCGAGATAGCCGAGGAATTGCTGGGCGTCTTCGGGACGGCGCTCGACATCGATGCCATTGACCTCGACGCTACCGGAAGTGGGAACGAGGAGGCCGCAGATCATTTTCAAAGTCGTGGTTTTTCCGGCGCCGTTGGGGCCGACGAAGCCGAAAATTTCGCCATCGGCGATGGTGAGATTGAGGCGATCAGCGGCGACGACAGCGGCGGGCCTGCCCTTGATGGGAGGGAGGTCGTATTCCTTGGTTAGATTTTCGAGGCGTACCATATTGATTATTCGATGTGCGAGTTGCGCGGATTGTGAAGCGCGCAGACTCGTATGTCAATACGCAAGAAATGGAAAGAAAGTTCCGCGCCTTAGGTCCCACCGGCGGCTAACCGGAACATAAAGGCGCGAGAAATAAAAAAGCCGGCGGCGGGAAAGTGTCATAGAATCGAGCGCATGGGTAGCTTAGGCCATGTCGGTTGCATGGCAGGGAGTCCTGGAAGCCGCGTCGTTCACAGAAAACCAGGCTCATTGCCAAGCTGGACAAGCGGGAATCTGCTGCTGGGTTTGCACTACTGCTCACTTTTGCGTTGGATTGCGACTGGCGTCTAAGCCCTGACGAGGGCACGAAAATGGAAACGGCGCTGATTGTGACTGGCGTTTACGTGCTGACGATGCTGATGTGGTCTGCGACGCAAGTGAGCAGCCTTCGCTATGAAGAAATTTCGTTCGAAAAGCTGAACCGATGGATGACCAGCCGCGAGAATCTGCTGGTAATCCATTTGCAATCCAAGCCGGAGCCGCGCGCGGACAACGAAGCGATTCCGAGCATTCTCGACGTATCGAGAGTCGAGCTGCCCAATCTGCTGCGATGGATGCCTCCGCACACGACGCTTGTATTTTGTTGCGCCGGCCAATTTCCCCGATTCGACGCCAAGATCGAAGAACTGCTTTTCCGAGCGGAGATCAGTCCTATCTATTTCCTTCCCCTCCCGATCCGTGAACCGGTTCCCAGCGCGGGGATGACGGGCAGCAAGTTACTCGCAAGGCTGACACACGCGATGTGAGGCACAACCGAAAGAAAATAGCCGGAGCGCGCCTGTATCGCGGGAGGTTTCGAAGCGTTGTAACACGCGGGCACGCACTTTCGAGAGATCGCTTCCTGAGCATACCGCTTCATTCTTCGTCGTAACCTTGAAAACCACAACTGCGTCTCATACACAGACGAGGACGGCGGTTTCGTCGTGAAGCGTTGACTTGGAAAGGGATCTGAGACAGAGAATCCGCGCCATGCCCGCCTCGCTGGAATTGAAAGTTGGCGGCAATCCGATCTGGCGCGAGCCGCACCCGAGCAACCGAACTGCCGACGCGTGACGCGCATTTCATCGACCGACTTGATTTCTACAAATGCCGCGTTTTTTGGAGAAGTTGTCTAGAATCGGGCAAGTAGGGTTGGCCGAACCCCTGTAAGCCGGAAAGCAGATCACATTAGGACGCGCTAGAAGGATTCGAATATCTTATGAGCATCCCGGGAAAGAAGAAGCAGCCCATTTTTTGTATGTCGGCGAACCTGGCGTGCCTTGCGGCAACTCTGAAGGGCCGACGGGCGTCCAAACACGATCATGTTTTGATTTGCGGAAGGCGGCAGGAGCAGGAAGGATGATGTACGAGAGATCGCGCAAGATTTCTTCGTTTTCATGCCCGGAAGGAGTGACTCTCCAGCGGATCGACGTGGAGCGTTGATGACAATCCTATGGAAAAAAACAAAATCAACTTAGACGAATCGGTCACCGAGGTTTCCCCTGAGCGAGGCACGCCGGCGGGAATATCTCCAGAGCAGCCAAAGCGCCGCCATTGGTGGATATGGGTCCTTGTGCTCCTGGTATTCGGCGCGTTGGCTTACTTCATCCTGCGCCCAGGCCAGGCTCAGCAAAGCGCGAGCACGGAGACGATGGGGCGTCACGCCTTCACGGGGCCGGTACCGGTGACGACGGCGACAGCCAAGACCGGCAACATCGGCCTGTATCTGCAGGCGATCGGGACGGTGACTCCTCTCTATACGGACACGATCACGGCGCAAGTAACGGGCGTGATCACGGCAGTGCACTATCGCGAAGGGCAGTTTGTTCAGAAGGGGGACCCGCTGATCGATATCGACTCGCGGCCATACGATGCGCAACTGGTGCAGGCCGAAGGAGCGCTGGAGCGCGACCAGAATTTGCTGGCCGAGGCGCAGATGGATGCGGGGCGCTATCAGGAAGCATGGGCGCGCAATGGAATCCCGCGCCAGACGCTGGAAGACCAACAGAAGGTGGTGCAGCAGGATCTCGGCACAGTCAAGAACGATGAGGGAACGGTGGAATACGATAAGGTCCAAGTCAGCTACTGCCACATTGCGTCGCCGATTAGCGGGCGCGTGGGGCTGCGCCTGGTGGACCCCGGAAACCTTGTGACCGCAAACGCGTCGACGCCCTTGGTCGTGGTAACACAGATTCAACCGATGACTGTGGTTTTCACGCTGCCGGAGGACAACCTCGACCAAGTGGTGGCGCAAACGCGCCATGGAGCAAAGCTTTTGGTGGAAGCATGGGATCGGACGGACCAGAAAAAGATAGCGACGGGCCAATTATCGACGATGGACAACCAGATTGACACGACAACGGGAACCGTGAAGCTGCGTGCGACGTTTGACAACAGAGACGGCGCGCTATTTCCAAACCAGTTTGTGAACACGCGCTTGCGTGTGGAAACTCTGCAGAATCAGGTGCTACTGCCTTCTTCCGCTGTGCAGCACAACGGCGATGTTTCCTTCGTTTACCTAATTCAAAATGGCCAGGCAAAAATGACGAACGTGACCACCGGCGTTTCTGACGCCGGCATGATCGCGGTTCAAGGAATAAAGGCAGGGGACGTAGTCGCCGACAGCAGTTTTGAGAAACTCCAAGACGGTTCCAAAATCACAATCTCCAAAGTGAAGCTTCCGGCCACGACGAGCGAGGGAAATGTTCCGTGAGTCCTTCCCGGCAGTTCATTCTTCGGCCCGTTGCGACCTCGCTGCTGATGGCGGCTATCCTTCTGGCGGGCATTGTCGCTTACACGCAACTGCCAATTTCGGCGCTGCCGGAAGTTGATTACCCCACGATTCAGGTATTGACGCAATATCCCGGCGCCAGCCCAGACGTGATGGCCAGCACGGTGACGGCTCCGCTCGAACGGCAGTTCGGCGAAATGCAAGGCTTGAGCCAGATGACCTCGACGAGCGCCGGTGGCATTTCGGTAATCGTATTGCAGTTCAGCCTGTCGCTGAACATCGATGTGGCAGAAGAGGAAGTGCAATCGGCGATTAACTCTTCCGATAGTTTTCTGCCTTCCGATTTGCCGACTCCGCCGATTTACAGCAAGACAAATCCTGCTGATGCTCCGGTTCTGACGCTGGCGATCACTTCGGCTTCGATTCCGCTGTCGCAAGTCGAGGACCTCGTCGATACGCGACTGGCGCCGAAGCTCTCGCAGATGACCGGCGTCGGCCTGGTGAGCATAAGCGGCGGACAGAAGCCAGCCATCCGCATTCAGGTGAACCCGGTCGCTCTTTCGGCATACGGAATCAACATGGAGGATGTGCGCACGGCATTGATCGAGGCCAGTGCCAATGCGGCAAAGGGCAACTTTGACGGGCCGCGCCAGGATTATCAGATCGACGCGAATGACCAGATTACGGTCGCAAACGACTATAAAAACATTCTGGTCGCATACAAGAACAACGAGCCGGTGTTCGTGAGGGACATCGCGAATGTCGTGAACGGCATAGAGAACAACACAGAGGCGGCATGGATGGACACCACGCCGGCCGTCATCCTGAATATCCAGAGGCAGCCCGGGGCGAACACCATCAGCGTCGTAAAAAACATCAAGAAGATCCTGCCTCAGCTTGCCACAAACCTTCCCGCTTCCATTCAAATCACAACGCTGACGGACCTCACGACGAGCATCCAGGCATCGATCAACGACGTCGAGTTTGAGTTGATGCTCACAGTCGGGCTGGTCGTGCTGGTCATTTTCCTTTTTCTGCGCAGCGTCTACGCAACGATCATCCCCAGCGTAGCTGTGCCGCTCTCTTTGGTGGGCACTTTCGCCGTGATGTACATGCTGGGCTACAGCCTGGACAATCTGTCGCTGATGGCGCTGACGATTTCGACTGGATTCGTTGTCGATGACGCCATCGTGATGATCGAGAATATCTCGCGATTTCTGGAGTCCGGGGACTCGCCGCTGCAGGCGGCGCTGAAGGGATCGGAACAGATCGGCTTCACGATCGTATCGCTGACCGTTTCGCTGATCGCTGTGTTGATCCCGCTGCTGTTTATGGGTGACGTGGTTGGGCGGCTGTTCCGAGAGTTCGCCGTTACGCTTGCGGTGACGATCATTATTTCGGCGATTGTTTCACTGACGCTGACGCCGATGATGTGCTCGCGGATTTTGCGGCACAAACCGGAAGCTCAGCAAGGGCGTCTCTTCCAGATGTCCGAGCGCGCCTTCGACCGGATGATCGCGTTCTATGGACGGACCCTCAAGGTTGTCCTGCGGCATCAGGGACTGACACTTCTTGTCGCGCTTGGCACATTGGTGCTCACCGTTGTTCTGTACATCGTCATTCCCAAGGGATTTTTCCCGACGCAGGACACGGGCGTCATTCAAGCCATTTCGCAAGCGCCGGAATCGATATCCTTCGCTGCGATGTCTGAAAAACAACAGGAGCTGGCGAAAGTCATACTGCAAGACCCAGCGGTGCAGAGCCTTTCGTCATTCATCGGGGCAGACGGCACAAACACGACGCTGAACAGCGGAAGGATGTCCATCAACCTGAAGCCGCTGGAGGAACGCAAGATCAGCGCCGCAAACGTCATCCGCAGGCTGGAGCAGAAGCTCCAGCAGGTGCAGGGCATTTCGCTTTACATGCAGCCGGTGCAGTACATCACGGTGGACGATCGCGTCAGCCGGACGCTCTATCAATACACACTGGAAGATCCGGACAGCAGCGAGCTCAATGAATGGACGACCAAATTCGTAGCCAAGCTAAAACAACTGAAGAGCATCGAGGACGTTGCAACGGATCAGCAGACAAACGCCCGAGCCATTTTTCTTTCGATCGATCGCGTAACGGCATCCCGACTGGGAATCGCGCCCTCCACCGTGGATAACACACTCTACGATGCCTTCGGACAGCGGCAAATCAACACTCTTTATACGCAGCTCAATCAATATCACGTGATCCTGGAAGCTCAGCCGCAATGGCAGCAAGACCCGAGCAATCTGAGCGATCTTTATATTGAGTCGAATACGTCGGCGGGAGCTTCGGGTGCGAGCACCGTGTCGTCGTTTTCGACCTCCGCTTCGTCAGCAGCCGGATCGAACGCCACTACGGCACCCGTGCTCTATACGCCTTCCGCAGCAACACTGACTCCACCGGTCAACGCGCTTTCGACGACTGCGAATTCAAACGTCACAACGAATTCCGCACCGGCAAACGCGGTGCCGCTGAACGCCTTCACGCATTTGGAAACAACCACGGAAGCGCTCACGATAAATCGGCAGGGACAGTATCCGTGCGTCACCATTTCGTTCAATCTGGCGTCACGCGCTGCGCTGGGAGATGCCATCTCCGACATCGACAAGGTCGCGGACGAAATGCACTTCCCGGCGAGTTTGCAGCCAGCATTCCAGGGAACGGCGGCTGCTTTTAAGAATTCTCTGTCGAATGAACCCCTTTTGATTCTGGCGGCACTGGTGACCGTGTACATCGTGCTCGGCGTGCTGTACGAGAGCTTTATTCATCCGGTGACGATTCTTTCCACCCTGCCCTCGGCGGGGGTGGGAGCGCTGCTGTCTCTGATGCTCTTCCGGCAAAACCTCGACGTTGTGGCGATCATAGGAATCATCCTGCTCATCGGCATCGTGAAGAAGAATGGAATCTTGATTGTTGACTTCGCGCTGGAAGCGGAGCGGGAGCATGGCAAGAACTCGACGGACGCAATCTACGAAGCAAGCCTGCTGCGCTTTCGGCCAATTATGATGACGACGATGGCTGCTTTGCTCGGCGGGTTGCCGCTGGCGCTTGGACAGGGTTTGGGTTCCGAGTTGCGGCGCCCATTGGGAATATCCATAGTCGGCGGATTGCTGGTCAGTCAGGTCCTCACGCTATATACGACACCGGTTATCTACATTTTCTTTGATCGGATCGGGCAACGATTCGCCAGGCACAAGCACGCGATATCGCCGAATCCGGAAGCGTTGCGAGGCTCGGAGCAGGGATGAATATTTCGGCTCCATTTATCCGGCGTCCTGTTGCGACCACCCTGCTGACCATAGGGTTGGCTATCGCGGGTGCGCTTGGGTATATGGTTTTGCCCGTAGCGCCGCTTCCACAGGTGGACTTTCCGACGATTTCCGTGAATGCCAGCCTACCCGGGGCAAGTGCGCAAATCATGGCATCGTCCGTGGCAACGCCGCTGGAACGCCAGTTCGCGCATATTGCGGACATCACAGAGATGACGTCGTCGAGCTCGCTTGGCAGCACTTCCGTCACTCTGCAGTTCGATCTGAGCCGAAATATTGATGGAGCCGCACGCGACGTGGAAGCGGCAATCAACGCCGCGCGGACGTATTTGCCTGCAAACCTTCCACAGAACCCGTCTTATCACAAGGTGAACCCGGCTGACGCTCCCATCATGCTCCTGAGTCTTACCTCGCAGAAATACGACATCACGACGCTTTATGACATGGCATCCACGGTCCTAGAGCAGAAACTCTCGCAGATTCCTGGAGTTGGCCAGGTATTTGTCGGAGGGGGAGCCACACCCTCGGTGCGCGTGGAAATAAACCCGACGAAGCTCGAGAGCTATGGCTTGACTTTGTCAGAGGTGCAATCTGTTCTCAGCCTACAGAACACGCTTCAGCCTCGGGGGCAGATTGCAAACGCTTCGATGACGGCAGACATCATTACCAACGATCAGATTTCCCGAGCAGCCGATTACCAGCCTCTGATTGTGGGTTACAAGAACGGGAATGCGATCCGGCTCTCGGATATCGCCGCAGTAACCAACTCCACGCAGAACATTCGCACGGCTGGATACATGGATGGGGTTCGTTCCATCTCGGTGATTATTTTTCGCCAGCCCGGGGCAAACATCATCCAGACAATCGACGGCATTCGCGCGCAATTGCCTTTTCTGAAGGCGGTTTTGCCGCAAGGCATCAACTTCACGATCGTGCTCGACCGCACAACTACGATTCGCGCGTCCGTGCTCGGAGTAGAGAAGACACTTCTCACCTCGCTGTGCCTCGTTGTAGTCATCGTATTCATCTTCCTGCGAAGCCCGCGAGCGACACTGATTCCGGCGGTCGCCGTGCCTGTCTCACTGATCGGAACCTTTGCGGGGATGTACCTCTTCGGCTTTAGCCTCGACAACTTATCGCTGATGGCGCTCACTATCTCGACAGGTTTCGTCGTGGACGACGCCATCGTGGTGATGGAAGACATCTCGCGGCATTTAGAGTCTGGCATGGGACCGTTTGAAGCGGCTCTGAAAGGCGCCAAGGAGATCGGCTTTACGGTATTTTCCATCAGCATGTCGCTGATTGCAGTGTTCATTCCGATCCTGATGATGGGCGGCATCGTGGGACGGCTGTTCCGCGAATTTGCAGTCACTCTTTCGACGGCAATTCTGGTTTCGATGGTGATTTCGCTGACCACCACGGGCTGCATGTGCGCGCATATTCTGAAAGGCCACAATCACGAAGAAAAGCATAACGTGGCTTACCGGGTCAGCGAGAAGTTCTTCAACGGCATGCTTTCGATTTACCGGACTTCGCTGCAATGGGCTCTGGAGAATTCAGCGCTCATGCTGATTATTCTGGCGCTCACGATCGCTTTGAATGTGGTGCTGATCTACAAGATCCCCAAAGGATTCTTCCCGCAGCAAGACACCGGAGCGATCGTCGGCGGTGTTCAGGGGCCGCAGGATGCCTCTTTCCCTTTCATGAAATATTCCGTATTGCAGCTCGTGAAAGTAATCACGGCGGATCCCGCGGTCGCTCACGTGAACGCGTATACGGGGGGAAATGGGTCCAGCAACGGAGGGTTCGTCTATATCGCACTGAAGCCTTTGAATGAGCGCAAGGTGACCGCCGCACAAGTGATTAACCGGCTGAGACCGAAGCTCAACCGGCTGCCGGTTGCGTCGGCGTTTCTGCAGCCAGTGCAGGACGTGCGCATCGGCGGCCGCTCCAGCAACGCGCTTTATCAATACACGATCCAGTCGGACAACATTCCAGACCTGGCCCACTGGGGACCGATCCTGCTTGCAAACATAAAGAAACTTCCCGGCCTGCAAGATGCGAATACCGACCAACAGAATGGCGGGCTGGAAGAATTGCTGAGTTACGACCGCCTGACAGCGGCGCGCCTCGGGCAGACGGCGCAAACGCTGGATAGCTTGCTCTATTCGGCTTTTGGCCAATCGGAAGTGTCCGTAATCTACACTCCTCTCAATCAATATTACGTCGTGATGGAAGCTGCGCCGCAGTATTGGCAGACGCCGGCCGGATTGAACAACATCTACATGAACTCTGGCGGTTCAGGGACAACCAGTACGGCGACAAGTGCAAATACGATGGCGCCGATATCGGAGGTGATGTCTGCCCGGACGAACACGACGCCGCTGCAAGTGAGTCACACTGGGCTATTTCCCTCGGTTACGGTTTCTTTCAATCTCGCTCCCGGCGTATCCATGAGCACGGCTACGAAAGAAGTTCAAGATATGGAGAACAGCCTGGGGATGCCCTCGACGATTCGCGGATCTTTTGCAGGCACTCTCAAGACGTATCAGGATTCGCTGTCCACCGAATGGATTCTTTGCATCACGGCGCTGCTCGCGGTCTATATCGTGCTTGGAATTCTCTATGAAAGCCTAATCCACCCGCTGACCATTATTTCCACGCTGCCCTCAGCAAGCGTCGGCGCCATGCTGGCCTTGATGCTGTTCCACGTCGAGCTCAGCGTGATTTCGATCATCGGCATCATGCTGCTCATCGGCATCGTGAAGAAAAATGCGATCATGATGATCGATTTTGCTCTGATGGCGGAACGGATCGAGGGCAAGAGTACGGACGAGGCTATTTTCCAGGCTTGCATGCTGCGTTTCCGGCCCATCATGATGACGACCATGGCGGCGATCTTTGGAGCCTTGCCGCTGGCTTTCGGAACGGGCATGGGTTCGGAACTAAGGCGCCCGCTGGGCATCACGATCGTCGGCGGATTGCTGCTGAGCCAGTTGATTACGCTGTACACGACTCCGGTTGTCTACCTGGCGCTCGACCGCCTGCGACTTCGCATGATGGGCAAACAGCGAGATACCTTCAATCCAGGGGCAGAGCCTGCGGTGTAGCCTGCCCTCGAGAGACCTATGATGAAATTCCATAACAAAACGGCATTCCCCATCGCGGTTACGGCCGCTTGCTTCCTTTTTCTAGCTGGATGCATGGTTGGGCCGAAGTACCATGCGCCGACGTCAACTCCGCCAGCCGCGGCGAACTATAAAGAGTCCCCGGTGAACTTCAAGGACACGAATGGCTGGAACGTCGCCAATCCGCAGGACGGGATGCTGCACGGAAAATGGTGGGAGATTTACAACGATCCGCAATTGAACGCGCTCGAAGAGCAGCTTGAAATCAATAATCAAAACATCAAAGAATATTTTCAGAACTTCATGGAGGCACGGGCGCTCGTCGAGGAGGCGCGAGCGCAATACTGGCCGACCGTCACCGCGAGTCCTGCATGGAGCCGGGCAAAATCCTCCGGCACACTATCCAACTCGCCTACAGCAAACGCCGGACAGACAAGCACGCTTGTCTCTCTGCCGGTCAGCGTATCCTGGGTCCCCGATCTTTGGGGCAAGATTCGCAATGAAGTCCGGGAGGCACAATACGCCTCGCAGGTCAGCGCCGCCGACCTCGAAAATGAGCGCCTGACGGAAGAGGCCAGCCTTGCGGAATTCTATTTTGAGATCCGCGGACAAGATGCGCTGCAGAAAATCCTCAACGATACGGTGGCCGCGGACCAAAAGTCTCTCGAGCTTACACAAACTCTCTACGAGACGGGCATCAACGATTACATTTCCGTCGTCGAGGCCAAGACAACTCTTGAGAGTGCGCAGGCCGCGGCCACCAATTTGGGCATCGCACGCGCGCAATACGAACACGCGATCGCAGTCCTCGTCGGAAAAGTGGCTACGGATTTCTCGGTTCCCGTGGTTCCGCTGCTCCGTGCGCCGCCGCCGATTCCTGTGGGAGTTCCGGGACAATTACTGCAACGCCGACCGGACGTCGCCGGCGCGGAGCGCACGCTCGCGGAAGAAAACGCCATAATTGGCATCGGCTATGGAGCTTTCTACCCAGATATTACGCTCTCGGCGTCCGGCGGCTTCGAAAGCTCTACGTTTAAGAAATGGTTCGACTGGCCGAGCCGGTTTTGGTCGATTGGACCGTCGATCTCCGAAACGCTCTTCAACGGCTGGCTCTATCGCGCCGAACTTCACCAGTACGTTGCGGTTTACAATTCGGATCTGGCCGCGTATCGCCAGACTGTTCTGACTGCGTTTGAGCAGGTCGAGGACTATCTCGCCGCAGTGCGTATTTATGGGGATCAAATTCGAAGCGCCCAGGATGCGGCGAAGTCAGCGCAGCAGTTTTTGGATTTGGAGATGGTTCGATACCAGACTGGCGTCGATCCGTACATCGATGTCATAACGGCGCAGAACACGCTGCTGACAGACCAGCAAACCGTAGCCACGCTGCAAGTGAGTCAGATGGTCGCCTCTGTGGAGTTGATCGAGGCGCTGGGAGGGGGATGGGACCTTTCGCAACTTCCTACGCCCGCGCAGGTGACAAAGAAAGCCGCCGCAAGCGACTATAAACTGCCGCAATGAGGTTTGGCGCGCCTGGCATTCCTTGCCGCCAAGCGACTCATGATTCATCCACTTCTCTCTAGCCGGCCGCAATGCAACAGCACCGGCCGTTTCGTGTATTGGTGAATTCCGCCTCGCACCCCAGCCGGAGTGGATGTTTTGCTCCTCGTCATGGACGGATCCACGAGCTTGAAGGAAATGCGGCGCGGGACTATGCTGCGCACGCGGGATTGTGATTCCAAGCGAGGGAAAAATGGAAAAGGTGACACGGCGGAGGTTTTTTCTGAGCACGCTGGCGGGCGGAGTCGCGGCGACGGCGACAAATGTGTGCGGAGCGATATGGCCGAATGGAAAGGCGGCGGATGCGAGTTTGGCAGAGCCGAAAGCATTGCAAACAGCGTCGGCGGCAGGCAGGCTCGCCACGGCGGGCAGGCGCCCGTGCATTATTTCGGCGCTGAACGGATTGCACCATCTCGAAACCGGGATGCAGGTGCTGCGGACAACAGGCGACACGATGGACGCGGTGCTGGCGGTTGTCGTGCCGGTGGAAGATGACCCGAACGACAATACGGTCGGTTATGGCGGGCTGCCGAATGAGGACTGCGTGGTGCAGCTCGACGCTTGCGTAATGCATGGGCCAACGAAGAAGTGCGGCGCGGTGGGAGCGATCGAGAAGATCAAGAACCCGTCGAAGGTGGCGCGAGTGATCATGGAGCGGACGAATCACACATTCCTTGTGGGCCAGGGCGCAACACAGTTCGCCATCGATGAAGGATTCGAGACGATGAGTCTGCTGACGGACAAGTCGCGGACCGCGTGGCTGGCATGGAAAGCGGCAACTTCAAAGGACTGGAGGCCGGGACTAGACGCCCCGGACTTCAACAAGCAGCTTGCGGAATTGCTGGACACACCAGAGCGGCAAGCGTGGGAACCGTGGATCAAGGATGTAGTCGCGCATCCGCCGACGGGGACGATCAATTGCCTGGCGGTGAATGAAAAAGGGGAAATGTCAGGCGTGACGACGACTTCGGGGCTGGCGTGGAAAATCTCGGGGCGGGTGGGCGATTCGCCGATTATCGGGGCAGGATTGTTTGTGGATCAGGAAGTGGGAGGGGCGGGTTCGACGGGACGCGGCGAAGAAAATATCAAGATCGCCGGCGGGCACACGGTGGTGGAGATGATGCGGCGGGGTATGTCGCCGACCGATGCATGCATGGAAGCGATCGACCGCGTGGTGCATAACTACGATTTCGACAGGTCGCGGCTGAAGATGTTCGATCTACAGTTTTACGCGCTGAACAAGGACGGGGCGCACGGCGCTGCGGCGCTGTGGTCGGATCGGCACGATGGGGAAACGATCAGTTATGCGGTGCACGACGGCTCGGGGCCGCGCGCCGTGGCGTGTACACCGAAGTTCGAGGGAACCGGCGGAGATTACTGAGGAAATTGGGTACGAAAGAGTGAGGTGAGAAGTCAGAGCGGCGAATCAATTTCTCTTCGCCGCATTTAAATATGGATCGGGCCAACGTAGTCATCATCGGTGGCGGGGTGGTGGGATGCGCCATCGCGCGCGCCGCTTCCGCAAAGTGGAAAGACGTTCTTCTGCTGGAGCAGATGCCGAAGCTCGGCATGGGCGCGAGCTCGCGCAACAGTGGCGTGATTCACTCTGGGCTTTACTACACGCCGGGATCGCTGAAGGCGAAGCTGTGCGTGCGCGGAAACCGGCTGACGTACGAATTCTGCGCGGCGCACGGCGTTCCGCATCGCAACACGGGAAAGCTTGTGGTGGCGACTTCGCGCGAGCAGGAAGCGACGCTCGCGGAACTGATGGAGCGCGGGCGAGCGAACGGCGTCACGGGATTGCGGATTGTCGATGCCGCGGCGGTGCGCGCGCGGGAGCCACACATCGCGGCGACGGCGGCGATCGAAGTGCCATCGACGGGGATCGTCGCGAGCGAGGAACTGGTGAAGGCGTACGCGCGGATTGCGGCGGAGCAAGGAGCAGACATTGTGTTGCACGCGAAAGTCGAAAAGCTTGAAGCGGCGGGCGGCGCGGTGCGCGTGAAAAGCTCGGCGGGAGAAATTGAGGCGCGATGCCTGGTGAATAGCGCGGGATTGTTCGCCGATGACGTCGCGGGACTGCTCGGGTCCGAGATGGCGAAGCACAAAATCTATCCGGTGCGCGGCGAATACTGCGAACTTGTCCGCGGGCGAACTGATTTGGTGCGCGGGCTGGTTTATCCGCTGCCGCATCCGGAGGGGCTGAGCCTGGGCGTGCATTTGACGAAGACGCTTTACGGCGGCGTGCTCGTGGGCCCAACGGCGCATTACATCGCGGACAAAAATGATTACGAGAGCAACCGGCCGCCGGTGGAGGATTTTGTGCGCATGGCGCAGCCGATGCTGCCAGAGATTCGCGCGGAGGATTTGCGCCCGTCGTACACGGGAATTCGCGCGAAGCTCGCGCCGCCGGGAAGCCACCATCCTTCGGATTTCATCATCGAGCGCGACAAGCAATTTCCCAATGTGGTGCAGCTGATTGGGCTTGAATCACCGGCACTGACTTCGGCGGGAGCGATTGCGGAAATGGTGGAAGGACTGATCGGCGAAGTGCTTGGATGAAAAGGCGACGGGCGTGATTTTGATGTGGATTCTGTTCAACGCACGAGTGTGGAAACGAAGACAAGCTGGACGCCGCGGGACTTGAG
>JASHRL010000372.1 GCA_030037355.1 Candidatus Acidiferrales bacterium
CGACCAGGAGCAGCACGCGGGCCAGCTCGAAGAGCTCTCCACCGAAGTGAAAAAAGAGAACATTCCTTCGGCGCTTCTTCTCGGGATGGGTGGTTCCAGCCTTTGTCCTGAAGTTTTGAGCAAGACTTTCGGCAAATCCGCCGGCTTTCCGGAATTCCACGTCCTGGATTCCACGGATCCCGCGCAAATCAAATCCATCGAATCGAAGATCGATCTGAAACGAAGCCTGTTCGTCGTCTCCAGTAAATCCGGGAGCACGCTTGAGCCGAATATCTTCAAGCAATATTTCTTCGAGAAGGCCAAGCAAGCGTCAGACGCTCAGCACGCGGGCAAGCAATTCATCGCCATCACCGACCCCGGCTCAAAAATGGAAGGCGTGGCGCAACATGACAATTTCCGCCGAATTTTCCACGGCGTCCCAAGCATCGGCGGACGCTATTCCGCTCTCTCCGATTTCGGCCTTGTTCCTGGCGCCGTGATGGGTTTGGATATCAAGAAATTCCTCGACCGCACCGAAGAGATGGTCCACGCTTGTGCGCCTTCCGTTCCGCTGAATGAAAATCCTGGCGCTGTGCTCGGTATCATTCTCGGCGTGCTGGCGAAGAATGGCCGCGACAAAGTCACGCTTATCACGTCGCCCGCCATCGGCGATCTCGGTGCGTGGCTTGAACAATTGCTCGCCGAATCCACAGGCAAGCAAGGCAAGGGTCTGATCCCCGTCGATCGCGAAGCGCTCGGCGCGCCCGAAGTCTACGGCAACGACCGTATCTTTGCTTATGTGCGCCTCGATTCCGCTCCCGACGCAGATCAGGACGCAAAAGTCGCCGCGCTCGAAAAGGCCGGCCAGCCGGTCGTCCGCATGTCTCTGCGCGACCCCTATGATCTGGGGCAATCGTTCTTCCGCTGGGAAATCGCCACAGCAGTGGCTGGCTCGATCATCGGCATCAATCCTTTTGACCAGCCCGATGTGGAGGCCAGCAAGATCGCCACGCGAAATCTGACAGATCAATATGAAAAGACCGGCGTCCTCCCCGCCGAGCAGCCGCTTTTCGAAGAGAAAGGCATTAAGCTTTTCACCGACGAGAAAAATGCCGCCGCGCTAAATCAAGCCGTCGGCGCAAATAAATCGCTCACAGCGTATTTGCGCGCGCATTTCGGCCGCTTGAAAGCCGGCGACTATTTCGCCACGCTGGCTTACGTCGAAATGGACGATGCAAACGAAGCGGGCTTGCAAGCCATTCGCCAGGCCGTGCGTGATAAGAAGCGTGTCGCCACATGCCTCGGCTTCGGTCCGCGATTCCAGCACTCCACGGGACAAGCATACAAAGGCGGCCCAAACACCGGCGTTTTTGTGCAGATCACATGCGATGATGCTGTGGATCTGCCCGTTCCCGGGCATAAATATACTTTTGGCATTGTGAAAGCAGCGCAGGCGCGCGGAGATTTTGCCGTCCTCGCAGAGCGCAATCGCCGCATTTTGCGAATTCATTTGGGCAAGGATGTTCGCGCGGGTCTTGCTGCAATCGGCGCAGCCACACGAGAGGCTCTGGCCTGAAGGGCCCACGCTTGCTTTAATTAGGTGTTGTGCCAATCAGCGTGTGTGCGCCGCGAATGGAT
Source organism: Candidatus Acidiferrales bacterium (assembly GCA_030037355.1). Classification (GTDB taxonomy): domain Bacteria; phylum Acidobacteriota; class Terriglobia; order Acidiferrales; family UBA7541; genus DAHUXN01. The sequence continues at coordinate 1,618 of JASHRL010000372.1, forward strand.
CGGGCGCCTCGCGCAACCGAATCGCTCTCAATCATAGGGCTTATAAAGGAGTCATCCGATGCAGATGGGCATGGTGGGTCTCGGGCGCATGGGTGCCAACATGGTGCGGCGTCTCATGCGCGGCGGACACGAATGCGTTGTCTTTGACATGAGCGCGCAGAGCGTTCAGCAGTTGGCGGGCGAAGGCGCCACGGGTTCCACGTCGCTCGCCGATTTCGTTCAGAAGCTGAAGACTCCGCGCGCGATCTGGCTCATGGTTCCCGCCGCGGTCGTGGACTCCACGCTGAATCAGCTAGCCCCGCTTCTCGGTCGCGGCGATATTGTGATCGACGGCGGCAATTCCTATTACATCGACGACATTCGCCGCGCAAAGGACCTCGATCCGAAGGGCATTCAGTATATGGATGTCGGTACCAGCGGCGGCGTGTGGGGCCTTGAACGCGGGTATTGCATGATGATCGGCGGTCCGAGCGAAGCCGCCAAGCGCCTCGATCCAATTTTCAAGACGCTCGCCCCAGGTCGCGGAAATCTTCCGCGCACGCCGGGACGCGAAAAATTGTCCGGCAGCACAGCGGAAGAAGGTTATCTCTACTGCGGTCTCTCCGGCGCCGGCCATTTCGTCAAGATGGTTCACAACGGCATCGAATACGGCCTCATGGCCGCCTACGCCGAGGGATTGAATATTCTGAAGCACGCCAATGTCGGGAAGAAGACGCACGCAGCCGATGCCGAAACCACCCCGCTGCGAAACCCCGAACACTATCAGTATGATTTCAATCTCGCCGACGTCGCCGAAGTTTGGCGCCGCGGCAGCGTCATCGCGTCCTGGCTTTTGGATTTGACGGCCATCGCCCTTTTCGAACAGCCCGACTTGGCTTCTTTTTCAGGACGCGTTTCCGATTCCGGCGAGGGTCGCTGGACGATTCTCGCCGCAGTCGACGAAGGCTCTCCCGCACCGGTCTTGAGCGCGGCGCTTTATGAACGCTTCTCTTCGCGCGGCGAAGCCGAGTTCGCCGCGAAATTGCTGTCTGCCATGCGATACCAATTCGGTGGCCACGTGGAGCGTGCGGCGGGCAAGTGACATCCAATCCTTAGAGAGAGATTTACTACGGCGAGGCATGACAGCATGAATGAGATGACGGAGACCGCTCCGCAAAGCCGCTCCGCATACGAAGCGAGTCGCGCTGCGGGTCCATGCGTGATGGTCATTTTTGGCGTTGGCGGCGATCTGACCAAACGAAAGCTTTTTCCCGCGCTTTACAATTTGGCCAAGGAAAATCTTCTGCCGAAGGATTTTGCAATTGTCGGCGTCGGCCGCCACGAAACTTCCACGCCCGATTTTCAAAAAAAAATCGCCCAGGAACTGACCGAATTCGCCACGAGCGACGTCGAGCCTGGTCTGGTCAATTGGCTCACTGAGCGTCTCTATTATTCCCTTGGCAGTTTCCAGGACGCGGAAACCTATAAGAAGCTCGCCGAATTGCTTATACAAATTGACCAGAAGTATTCGACCGAAGGAAATTATTTCTATTATCTGGCTACGGCCCCCGAATTTTTCGGGGAAATCACTCGGCAGCTGGGTGCGGCTGGCCTTGTGCAGCAGACCGAAAAGCGCTGGCGGCGCGTGATTTACGAAAAGCCATTCGGAGACGGCCTCGCTTCCGCACATGCGCTGAATCATGAAATTGAGGAGGTCCTTGCCGAAAATCAGATCTACCGCATCGATCATTATCTCGGCAAAGAGACTGTCCAGAATATTTTGGCCTTCCGCTTTGGCAACGGCATTTTCGAGCCGGTTTGGAACCGCCGCTACATCGATCACGTGCAAATCACCGTGGCCGAGACGGTCGGCGTCGAGACGCGTGGTGGCTATTACGATCAGTCCGGCGCGCTCCGCGACATGGTTCCCAATCACATTTTCCAGCTCATCAGTCTCGTCACCATGGAACCGCCGGTTTCCTTCGACGCCGACGCCGTGCGCGACGAGCAGACGAAAGTCCTCCGCGCCATGCAGCCCCTGAGCGAGCAGGATGTTCTCATGCGCACCGTCCGCGGCCAGTATGGCGAAGGCAGCGACGGCAAATCGCGCCTTCCGGCGTATCGCTCTGAGCCGCGCGTGAATCCGAAATCCTCCACAGAGACATTCGTAGCGCTGAAACTTCTGATGGACAACTGGCGATGGGCCGGCGTTCCTTTTTACTTGCGCACCGGAAAGCGCTTGAAGATTCGCGCCAGTGAAATCGTCATCCAATTCAAGAGCGTGCCGTTCCAATTGTTCCGCAAAACGGCCGTCGAGCGCCTCGCGCCCAACCAATTTATAGTCCACATTCAGCCGCAGGAAGGAATCTCGCTGCAGTTTGGCGCGAAAATTCCCGGGCCTATCGTGAAACTCGGGACCGTAAACATGGATTTTCGCTACGCCGATTATTTCGGCTCGAAACCGAGCACTGGCTACGAGCGCCTGCTCTATGAATGTATGATTGGCGACGCCACGCTTTTTCAGCGCGCCGATATGGTCGAGGCAAGCTGGAGCGTCGTCCAGCCCATCCTCGACGTCTGGCAGGCGCTTCCTCCGCGCAATTTCCCAAATTATCCCGCGGGTTCGTGGGGGCCGTGGGAAGCCAATGATCTTCTTGAGCGCGACGGCCGCCAGTGGAGAGAGCCCGGCCAATGATCCTTGCCGGGGACGTTGGCGGCACGAATACCCGGCTCGCATTTTTCGAGCAGCGCAATGGCCAGCTCGCCGTCGTCGTTGAGCATATCTACCCCAGCCGTAGTCACTCCAGTCTCGAAGACATCGTCGCGGATTTCGTCTTCGCGCAAAAACTGAAAGCAGAAGCCGCGACCATCGGCATCGCGGGCCCCATCCACGATGGCGTTTGTCGCGCCACGAATCTCCCCTGGGTCGTTGATCTCCGCCGGCTCATCGAGCGCAGCGGCATTTCTTCCTTCACGCTGATCAATGATTTGGAAGCCAACGCCTACGGCATCGCCACGCTCGCTCCATCCGATTTCGAAATCCTTCAGCGTGGAGCGCCGGACGCTGCCGGAAA
>JASHRL010000373.1 GCA_030037355.1 Candidatus Acidiferrales bacterium
AAATCGATCGCTACGAATTCCTGCCTGCAGCTGCTTGATTGCCCTCCGCCGGGTTAGAATATTCCTGCCAAAGGAGGGGATATGTATCATTACAACCCGGACACGGCGCTCGAAGAGCTGCGTGACGACGCGATCTTGCCTCACCCGGTTCACCTGCGGGATATGATCCTGCGCACACGACTCGATGCGTCCAAGGCGCTGGAGCTCAATCGGGATTTTCAGGTATACCTGACGCAGTTCGGCGAAATGCAGAAGCTCGCAAAGGGAATACTCGAACGGCTGGCCGCCGGCGCACGCAAAGCATCCTGAGCTTGGGCACAAGATTCAAATCAGCATCGCCAACCTGCGCCTGCTGATGAACGGCGCGATGTTGTGCAACCGCGAAAAATTCTCAAGAAACAGGCAGTTCCAGTGAAGGAATTCGAAAATGGGCCGGCAAACAATTCTAATCGATGCGGATGACACGCTCTGGGAGAACAACATCTTCTTCGAGCAGATGATCGGCCGTTTTCTGTCCGGTTTGGCCCACTTGGGTTTCACGGCAGAGTATTGCCGGCACATTCTGAACGAGACCGAGCGCCGCAACATCTTGCAGCATGGTTATGGGGTGAAAAGCTTTCGCCGTTCGTTGGAAGATACCTACCTCAAGCTCGCCGGAGGCATGGCGCGCAAGGAATACGTCCAGGAAATTGAAAAAATGGCCGGCGAGCTGGAGCGCACGCCGCCGCAGATTCTCGATGGTGTTCCGGAGACTCTCGCCTATTTGAGCGGGCGTCATCGGCTCATTCTCCTGACCAAGGGCGAAGCCGCAGAGCAAGCGGCGAAAGTCGAGCGTTCGGGGCTGGCGCGGTACTTTGATGCCGTTGAAATCGTGCCGGAGAAGGATCACGCGACCTACGAGCGGGTTGTGCATCAATTCAAGATCGTGAAATCCAATGGCTGGATGGTGGGCAACAGCCCGCGCAGCGATATCAACCCCGCTCTGCGTGCGGGGCTGAATGCCGTTTTCATTCCACATCATGCGACGTGGGTGCTTGAACATTCCGAGTTGGAGAGCGGAGGCGGCAAGCTGATCTTGGTCGCGACTTTTCGAGAATTGCGAGGGCATTTCTAGAGATATGGGGCTATAGCGGTTTCCCGGAGGCCGGGTGGATCATCGTTCGGAGTTCGCGGAATTCGATGGCGTGACGTACCTGAACTGTGCGGAGCAGGGACCGCTGCCTCTGGTTTCCGCCCGTGCGGCACAGGCTTCGCTCGAATGGAAGAAGCTGCCCCAGCGCATTCCGGATGATGCGTATTTCGTGTTGCCGGATCGAGTAAGGAATTTACTCGCGAAGCTGCTTGGTGGTGAAACGGAAGAGTTCGCGATCACTTCCGGTGCCAGCAGCGGGATGGCTGCCGTCGCCACGAACTTCGACTGGAAGCCGGGCGATGAAGTACTCATCGGCCAGGGCGAATTTCCGGCACATTTTGCGACTTTTATGCCTCTTGAGCACGCGGGACGCGCTCGCGTGAAAGTGATTGCTCCGCACGGCCGCTTCCTCACCGCTGCGGACTATATCGAAGAGTTTACTTCGCGAACGCGGATGGTGTCGGTCAGCTTGGTGCGTTTTGACAATGGCGCGCGAATGGATGCTGGTCCGCTCGCCGAAGCCTGCCGGAAAGCGGGAGTTGCGCTGCTGCTCGACTTGAGCCAATGCGCGTGCGCAATCCCGATGAACCTGCAAGATTTGGGTGCGGATTTCGCGGTCAGCTCCGGCTACAAGTGGTTGCTTGGCCCCTATGGGACGGGTTTCTTTTGGGCGCGCCGCGAAGCGATGAAAAAACTCCGGCCGGCGCCATTCTATTGGATGGCGATCGAGGGCGCGCGGAATTTCCATTCGCTTCCACTGGACAATGTGAAGCCCGCGGACGGAGGGCGGCGGTGGGACGCACCGGAGACGGCAAGTTTCACGAATCTCTCCGCGATGCAGGCATCGCTCGAGCTGATTGAGAAAATTGGAGTGCAGAAAATCGCGGAACACAACCGGCGGCTTGTGGCACAACTCATCGAGCGCCTGCCGCGCGACACATGCGTGCTGACCAGTCCGAGTGCTGAGGAAGGACGCGGGCCTTACGTTTGTATCGCCGCGCGGCGGCCGGAGCGAACAAGCGAACTCTTCGCGAGATTGCAGGCGGCGAATGTTGTCGTCAGCTTGCGCGAAAATGCGCTGCGCATTTCGCCGCACATTTACAACACCGAACAAGACGTCGCAAGACTTATTGCTGTTCTATCCAGCTAGCGCTGCGCAAGAGCCTTTTAGGCAGCGAGAGCGAGGCGATAGAAACTCAGTCGTGAATCACCCTGTTCAACGAGGCGCGATCGCTCGAGTTTTTCCAGCCGTTCTGGCAGTTCCATCCTGCGTGCATGCTCGGCGATCAGGAGACCGCTGGGCGCGAGCAGATGCGAGTCGTCGATGAACTCCAGCACGCGAAGATAATCAGTTGGTTGCGCGTAGGGCGGGTCGAGAAATATGAAGTCCGCGAGAACTTTTCGCGCGGCGAGTTGTTCGAGCCC
>JASHRL010000374.1 GCA_030037355.1 Candidatus Acidiferrales bacterium
TTGTCTGATCGAGCGGCATATTCACTTTGATTGCCGCCTGGCACGCCGTCGACGCCGCGATGCGCGCCTGCAGCGACTCGAGCGAAATCGACTGCGCTTCGCGCGCAACGCCATCGAGAATTTCGGCGAGCAGCTTTTCCGCGTTACCGCTGGCGATTCCCGCCGGAGCAGCCGATATCGCCACGGCGCGCGGGCCCATCAGTTCAGCTTCAAATCCATTGGCGCGCAATTCGTCTTCGATTTGCTCGAAGATCACCATTTGATGCGGCGCAAGCTCCACCACAATGGGCATCAGCAGCCGCTGGCCGCCAACGGCGCCCGCGCGGCGCGCCGCAAGATGTTTTTCGAAGAGCACACGCTCGTGCGCCACGTGCTGGTCGACAATCCACAGGCCTTCGCCATTCACGGCCACAATGTAGCTCGCACTGATTTGGCCAAGCGGCTTCAGGTCGTTGATATTTTGCGGTCCCGGCAGAGCGGCGCCCGATTGCGATTCGTACGCGACAGGCTGCTGGCAGGCATCGCCATCGGAAGGCGCGCTCGCCGGCAAAGGGATCGTCGCGATTGCATCGAAATCGAGTTTCTGCGGCAGCGGAGGAACCGGCGCGCCAGTCAATTCGAAATCTTCGGGGGCGGCGCCCGCGGAAATGACTTCCGCCGGAATGATGGCGCGCGGCGGCCCGGGGAAAGCTCCCGTTTGCGATGCCGCAGCGGCACGAGCGCCTGGCGTAACGCTCGGTGAAAAATCCGGGGCGCTGCTCGCTGGCCCTGATGCTCCAGCGGCAGCTGTCATAGTTGCCGCCTCGGTCGCACCGGCGGGAAACTTCGGCACGGGCCGCGCATTCGACAGCGCCAGACGAATCGAATCGCGCACGAAATCGTGCACAACCTGCGAATGCCGGAAGCGCACTTCGACTTTCGCGGGATGGACGTTGACGTCGACTTCCTGGCAAGGCAGATCGATGAAAAGCAGCACAGCGGCGAAAGCGCTTGAGGGAAGGATATTGCGATACGCTTCGCCGATGGCGTGCAGCACGAGGCGGTCGCGAATCAGGCGGCGATTCACGAAAATATAGATCCCGTTGCGATTCGTCCGCTGGACTTCGGGACGCGACACGAAGCCCGAAATGCGAATGCGCGAGGCCTCTTCGCCCGGCTCCATTTCCGGCTCGGTGATTGCCGCGCGAATCGGCGCCTCCGACGGCTGCATTTCGACCAGCTCGGCAGCAGCCTGGCGTCCGAAGACTTGATAGACGCGCTCGGCCATCGTCTCGACCGGCGTGGCGTTCAGAATTTCTTGCGTCGGCGTTTTCAGCAGGAAATGTTTGTCGGGATGCGCCAGAGCGTAGTGCGTGACGAGCGACGCGATGTGGCCGAGCTCTGTGGTTTCCGATTTCAGGAATTTTCGCCGCGCGGGGACGCAATAAAACAAATCGCTCACGCTGATGGCCGTTCCCGCCGGCACGCCCGCGGGCTTCACGCCGATGAGCTTGCCTCCAGCGAATTCGATGCGCGTTCCCTGCTCTTCTTCCGCCGCGCGCGTTTCGAGCGTCAGACGCGAAACAGCGGCAATCGACGGCAGAGCTTCGCCGCGAAAACCAAGCGTCGCAATCGAAAGCAGATCGTCCGCCGTGCGCAGCTTCGAAGTTGCGTGGCGCTCGAAGGCCAGCAGCGCGTCGTCGTGCAGCATCCCCGAGCCGTCGTCAATAATGCGAATCAGGCGCTTGCCGCCGGATTCGACTTCGACGCGAATGGATTTCGCGCTGGCATCGAGCGAATTTTCAAGCAGCTCCTTGACCACGGACGCAGGCCGCTCGACGACTTCACCCGCGGCGATCTTGTTCGCGACGTTCTCCGGAAGTATCCGTATCCGCGACATCAGTCGAGACCTTCGCTCTACGCTCCACTCGCCGTTGGTTTCTCTTTGGGCTTCAACGCGATTCCCAGCTGATCGAGCTGCTCTTCTTCCACTTCGCTCGGCGATTCAGCCATCAAATCTTGCGCGGCCGTGGTTTTCGGAAATGCGATGACTTCGCGCAGCGACTTTTCGCCTGCGAGAAGCGCAGCAACGCGGTCGATTCCGAGCGCGATTCCGCCGTGCGGAGGCGTGCCATAGGTGAGCGCGTCGAGGAAAAATCCGAAGCGCCGCCGCGCGGTTTCGTCGGAAAGTCCGAGCGCCTTGAAGACGCGCGCCTGCACGTCCTGACGATGAATTCGGATGCTGCCCGAGCCGAGCTCAACACCGTTGAGCACCAAATCGTAGCCCTTCGAGCGCACTTCGCCGCGCTTGGCTTCGTCTTCAAGCTTGTCCAAGTCTTCTTCGATGATTCCCGTGAACGGGTGCTGCGCACTCACCCAGCGTTTGTCCGTCTCGCTCCACTCGAAGAGCGGGAAGCCCGTGACCCACAAAAATTCCCAGCGGTCTTTGCTGATTAAATTCAACTGCTCGCCGAGTCGCAGGCGCACTTGCCCGGCGACGGTTGCAGCGGCATCGCTTCCCGGCGTCTGCTCTTTCGCGGCGATTGCGAAAATCATGTCGTTGCGTTTCGCGCCGACGGATTTCGCCAATTCAACGAGGGCATTCGCACCGAGCGTTTTCTCGAGCGATGAACTCACACCTTCGGGCGATACTTTGATCGTGTAGACGCCCTTCGCGCCGATGGCCTTTGCCTGTTCGGTCAGATCGTCGAGCTGCTTGCGCGACAACGCCGCCGCTCCCGGCGCGACGAGCGCGTAAACATTCCCTTCGATGCCGAACGTAGCGCGCGCAGGTTCGAAGAATTTCGTGACGTTTTGCAATTCCATGCCGAAACGCAAATCGGGCTTGTCGGAGCCGTAGCGCTTGAGCGCATCCTTGTATTGCATGTGGCGAAACGGCCGGCGCACAGTCACGCCAATCACGCTCATGGTGCGTTCCATCACGCGCTCGATCACTTCGAAGATGTCCTGCTGGCGCGGAAACGACATCTCCAAATCGAGCTGCGTGAACTCCGGCTGGCGGTCGGCGCGCAAATCCTCGTCGCGGAAGCAGCGCACGATCTGGAAATAGCGGTCCATGCCGCTGATCATCAAAATCTGTTTAAAGATTTGTGGCGATTGCGGCAGCGCGTAGAACTGTCCGTGGTGCACACGGCTCGGCACCAGATAATCGCGCGCGCCTTCCGGCGTCGAACGCGTGAGCATCGGCGTTTCGATTTCATAAAATCCCAATTCATCGAGCGCTCTGCGAATTTCAAACACAATGCGATGCCGCAGCGCGATATTTTTGTGCGGCTTGCGGCGCCGCAAATCGATATAGCGATAGCGCAGGCGCGTTTCTTCGTTGGCGTTCGTTTCGTCTTCGATTTGAAATGGCGGCGTCTTGGCGTTGTTCAAAATGTAGACGCGCGTGGCCAGCACCTCCACATCTCCGGTTGCTATCTCCGGATTCGGCTTTTCGCGGCGATTCACGCGGCCCTCTACAGCGACGACATATTCCGGACGCACTTCATCCGCCTTCGTATGCGCCTCAGGATATTTGTCGCGATTGCACACCACCTGGCAAATGCCCGCGCGGTCGCGCAAGTCGAGGAAAATCAGTTGGCCGAGGTCGCGCCGCCGGTGCACCCAGCCCATCAAAATCACGTTGCGGCCCGCGTCGGCTACGCGCAGATCGCCGCAATATCCAGTTCGTTTCAGGTCACCCAGCGAATCAAACAATTCTCATCTCCCGTGTTTCGTAGTGTGGTCTCCTGCGCGAACTCCACAAATAAAACATTCATTTCACTTCGGCCGGAAATAGGCCACCAGGGCTTCTTCCGAGATTTTCTCCTGCTTGCCGTCGGAAAGCTGCTTGATGGTAACTGTATCCGACTTGATTTCGTCTTCGCCGAGAATCAGCACGAAGCGCGCGCCGAGCTTATCCGCGCGTTCGAGCGCCTTGCGGAATTTCATTTCCTCGGGCGGCAGCTCAACCGTGTGCTTTTCGCCGCGCAGCACATGCGCGAGGCGCACCGCCGTCGGATAGGCTTTCTCGCCCATCCACGCGATAAAAATATCCAGAGGCCGCGTGGCGTGAATTTTGTTGGCCTGCCCGCCGTGGCGGGCTTCCTGAATCGCCTCGATGAAGCGATCCTCGCCGAGCGCGAAGCCAATGCCCTTGATTCCTTTCGGCCCGCCGAGCATTTCGACCAATCCATCGTAGCGACCGCCGCCGCAGAGCGCATTTTGCGCGCCGAGAATCGGGCTCGTGATTTCGAATGTCGTGCGCATGTAATAGTCGAGTCCGCGCACCAGGCGCGGCGATTCCGTGAAATCCACTTCGCGCAGCGTGAGCTCGTGCTTCAGCTTTTCGTAATGCGAGCGGCAGTCGGCGCAAAGATGCTCGGAGATTTTCGGCAGCTTTTCGATGATGGGCTGCTCTTCCGGCAACTTCGAATCCATCACGCGCAGCGGATTCGTCTCCACGCGCCGCTGGCTATCCGCGCCAAGCTTCGAAAAAATCTCCGGCTTGCGCAGTTCCGCGCGCAGCAGCTCGACATATTTCGGGCGGCAGCCTTTTCGTTCCGGCTCGCCCGCCTGGGCGGGCGTGTCGGGACAGCCAATCGAATTGATGAGCAGCGTGTATTTGTCGATCTGGCAGCGGTCGAGGAGGTCGGTCAGCATCTCGATCAGCTCGGCGTCAATCGCCGGCGCGTCCGACGTGCCCAGCACCTCCGCGCCAATCTGATAGAACTGACGATAGCGGCCTTTCTGCGGGCGCTCGCGGCGAAACATCGGGCCGACATAGTAAAGCTTCTGGTTTCCCGACAGCGTTTGCATTCCGTGCTCGATGTACGCGCGGCACACGCTCGCCGTCGCCTCCGGCCGCAGTGAAGCTGTCGGTTCCAAATCCAGCTTGGCGTCCTGCGACTCTCTTTCCGCCATTTCAAACCGGATATCGTCCGCAAACTTCTTCACGTTTTCAAATAATTCGTCCCAATACTTGTCGGGCTGTACGTTCCCAGATTTCCATACCTTTGCTGCCTCCACTAGACGGCTCTCCAACAGGCCCACGTTGTGGAGATTTGCGGAATCCTTGGGCAGGTGTCCCTGCTGCAAGGCAATCTGAAGGTACCTAACGAAAACGGTCAGGTGCTGAAGCAGCCTAGTTACCCTGAGTTCCTGCTTCACGTCGCCGATACGATGAATCGCCTCTCGAAGTAGTTCAGCGCGTTGGATTGACTCCGGTCGTGCCTGCAATGTGAAGATTTCCTTAGCCACAACGTCCGTCTCGGCACCGATGGCATGCGCAAACAGCTCCGTCTCCTCGAAAATCGGCGTGCGAATCTCGGCGTAGTTGTACGACTCCATGACGCTGCGCGCGGTCTTCTCGAACCAATTCCACAGCGCCGTGTCAGGAGGCAAAATATCCCGCGTGCCTTTGATTGCGCGAAACTGCCTTCGCGCCTCCTTCGCAGGCCGCTCGTCCTTCTCGCGTTTTGTGCCTTCACTCA
>JASHRL010000375.1 GCA_030037355.1 Candidatus Acidiferrales bacterium
AGGGCATAGAGAACTGGTAGCGGAGAATTCTCGTCAGATCGACGCCGAAGAGAGAAAGGAGCTCGTGGAACGTTGTCCGATAGATGATGCTGAGGCTGAAAAGCTTGTGGATACTAGGAATCGAGTCCGTGTTCTCGATCTGTGTGAGCCATGCGTTCGAGATTTGAAAGTCCTCATTCCCTTCATCCTGGGCGATCTTTCGACCTAAGTCCTCCACGTCTCGCGTGGAAATTCCAAGCCGATTGCGAAGATCTTTTAGTCGCTCGCCAGCGCGCATAGGTTCCCCCGTAAACCAGAGCAAATCACCTTCAGTTCCGCATGACCAACGCGGAGCAAAGAGGATGGGCTTGCTCGGTTTTCATTCTGACGTAGACTGCCAGCCTCCGTAGAGCAAGATACAAATAGAGAATGCAACCCCTCGAGACCTCGGGCGAAATCAATCCTCGTAGCCGCCTCGCCGTTTCTTGCAGCAACATCCACGCCACGATTCGCGAAAGCGAAACGAATATCGGGAAAGGACCGTCTAGTGCACGGTCAGCCCCAGCGTGATTGACTGCGTCACGAGGCCCGCCGTCGTTCGTCCGCTTGCCTGCACTGTGACTTGATTCGTCCCTGGGGGAGTTAACGTTGCTCGACCCGTTGTTGCACATCCGGTCGCGCACAAGATGAGCATCATTGCACCGAGTGCCGCGGAAAGTCTCCAGCGGCGCTTACGCGCACCGGCAAAGATGAAAACGCTTCCCATGATACCAAGACAGCTAGCCGCTACTGCAACAAATGTTTCAGTCCTTTCAGTCTGCACGCGATTTTCCGGAAACCACACTGCCAACGCACTTCCGTCAGTGGTAATCGTCAAAGTTGTCTGACCGGTCTTCGAATCCGATACGACAGAAGCCGGACTGAAATTGCAAGTGGCGTATTTTGGAAGACCCTCGCAGCTGAAGCTAATTGGCGAAGTGAACGTTCCCTGAGACATGACCGAGATTGTGTAGGTGGCGGACTCTCCGCTCTGGATCGTTGCATCTGCCGGAGACGCGGAAACGGCGACACTAGGCCCGTTTGGAGAATCGATCTCGGCGACGAAGGCGCCGGGGGTACCGTTTAGAGCTGTCTGATAAGCGCCTGTCGTTGTCGGAAAGTCGGAAGCATCAGTATAACCGACGATGTAAGCATCACTGAGTGAATCCAGCGCCACGCCGGTGGCGATACCGCCGAGATCACTGCTGCCCCCTAAGTACGTTGAATAAACCAAACTGGAGGCGGATGAATTCAGTTCAGATAAGAAGGCGTTCCAGCCAGTGCTGCTGTTGAGGGCGCTTTGATAAGCATTGGCAGTGACGGGAAAGGTCGCGGACGAAGTCTGGCCGACGACAAATGCATCGCCGCTTGTGTCGATCGCGATACCTTCGCCGATGTCACCCATTGCGCTGCTCGTCCCACCCAACAAAGTGGAGTAGAGGAGCGATGCTGATCCCGTTTGGGTCGCATCGAACTTCGCGACGAAGGCCATGCCATTGGTGCTATTGGTTGTTTGGAAGGCTCCCACCGTTGTTGGGAAATTCGTCGATGTGGCCTGTCCGGTGACATAGATTTTGTGTGTGGCGTCGAGGGCGACAGCACCGGCCGTGTCTCCCGTTGTCCCGCCCCCTGAGCCACCGAAATAAGTCGAATAAACGAGTGATGCTGCGCCGGATTTTGTCGTGGCAATTTCCGTGAGAAAGCCGTTGCTGCTTGTGCCCCTCAATGCTAATTGATATGCGCTCGATGTCGTTGGAAATGGGCCAAATGGGTTGGAGGTGGTCCAGCCCACAAGATAGGCATTGCCGGCACCATCGGTGGCAACGTCGGTTCCAGAATCACCGAAATTCCCGGCGGCGTTCCCTCCAAGATAGGTGGAATAGAGGAGCGATGACGAGCCAGACTGAGTCGTGTCCACAGCAGTTAGGAACGCAACCCCATTCGCACTCGTCAGGGAGGTCTGATAGGCACTCGAGGTTGTGGGGAACGCAGCGACGGACGCATCCGAAACAGTGGCGCCTGTAACGTAGGCGTGCCCCGACGAATCAGCAGCTATCCCAAGGCCGGAATCTCCATACCACGGAATCGGATTGAACGAATTGCCGCCACCGCCCAAATAGGTTGAGTAAATGAGCGACGCGGAGCCCGTCTTCGTCGTGTCGATGCGGGCGACGAAAGCATTGCCGCCGACGGTATTGTTATTTTGTGTTTGGAAACCGTTCAGCACGGGAAAGTCAGTCGAGTAGGTATAGCCCGTCAGGTAAGCGTTGCCAGAGCTGTCAATCGCGATGCCCGTGGCGTAATCGCCGCCCGTTCCCCCCAGATAGGTCGAGTACAGCAATTGTGTTCCCGTTGGATTGAACTCTGCCAGGAAAACGATGCCGTTTGCTGGTGCGCCTGCCGTGGACTGATACCCATTGAGAGTGGGAAAAGTCGAGGAGAACGTGGTTCCCGCGATGTATGCATCGCCGCTAGAATCAACGGCAATTCCGTCCCCATCGGACGCGCCAGCGGATCCGTTCAGGAACGTCGAATAGGTGAGAGTCGGATCGATGACCAGAGGTTCGTGGCGATTGTAAGAGCGGACTCGGAAGGTAACGCGGTTATCGCGGAGAAGTGCAAATCTACCCGAAACAGCACATTGCCGCCCGTCTTCCTTCTGGTAGATTGATGGCCGGTGTAGTACAACGTAATTCGCGAGGCGTCCAACTTGCAAGTCGCCATTGGGCGCGACGCGCAGACGCTCGCCCGAAGCGAACTTCAATGAGATCTGATTTGGATCTGCTCCCGGGGAAATGATGTAGTCAAATTCAAGGTCGCCGTGATTCCCGTAAAAGACCAAATCAACGCCGGGGTATAATCCAATATATCGAACACGGGCGTAATTCGGGATTCCGGCGCGCCATTTGCGGCGATCAGCACCCAAGAAGTAGTTGCTCTTCGCGGACACTTCATCAGTAGCCTCCAAACGAGCATTATGGCTCGCGCCCGCGAAAGACATCTGCAGACTACTGCTCTGACACCGTTGGAAATGCCGCAATATCATTCGGCCGCGCTTGCTTGCTTCAAGCCGTTTCTGGGCTTTGGCATCGAGGCTCGTCGAAAACGAATATTCGTGGCAAGTTTGGGCAAACGCCAAGTCCGCTCCTGCCTTCATCAGGAATATTGCATAGCCGGGTCCGTGAGATACGAATTTCACCGCCGGATCTGACTGACCTTCGTTTGGTTCGAAACCTACAGGCCAAATCCGGGGAGAACTCAACGAGCCCGCTACCATCGATGACTCGGCATTTGTAGCCCGACTCCCTGAGAGATGTGCTACGCCGTCAGATGTGCTTTGGAAACCTAAAGCAATGAACAAGAAGAGAAGTGAGACGATGGTGAGTCTGATAGATGCGATGGACTTTCCGTATGTCCGCACGAGCTGCCTCCAAATTCTGTGCCGAGTCATTACTTCTCCAAACTGAACGTTGCCGCCTAAGCCGCGCAACGCTGCATCAGTGTTGCCTATTGGTAAATTGAAAGGCGGACGGATTTCGCCTCAGTACCATCCTCAAAATGGTACGAGCATATGAGTGATTCAACTTGTGTCATGGGAAACTGCTTGTCATTGGAAGCGAAGACTAATGGATTGCAGTATGCATGAGACCCGAGAAGGATGCGTGCGGGGCAAAGTGTACAATTCTCGCAATTTCAAACAGCAACACTGGTTTGACGTGAGAATGCAAACTGAGGAGGCGATCATTCTGCAGGCGGTTTTCGGGGCTCTGGATGTGTCTTTACAGTCACCCATACCTTGTGAGTAGGCTCGTTTTGTGTGCAATCAGTAACCTCCGCCGCCCTTGGGAGTTCGGCATGGTCAAGAGTCAAAGCTGTTTGTTATGAGAGTGTTAGGGGCCGAAGCTGGCGAGTATGCGGGCGATTTCGTGCTCGTTGTTGCAAGCAAGAGAGCATGAAAAGTTGAGTACAGCGATGTTACGTGGAGACGGTCGGTGACGTGTCCCCGTATCCTAGCGAGATCCGTGAGATCCGTCAGCGGCAGAGCAAATTTAGACTGGCGAATCAAGCAGAACGCCTCGGGCGCACCCTTCGACGCGCGAAACATAGACTATTGCTTCAGACTCGTTGGAGAAATTCCCGAGTCCGTGCGCGCCGCGTGATCGAAACGGACGAGGATTGTGAACCGGGACGAGTTCCAGTCTATGATTTCGCGTGATGCTGCGCGCTTGGGAGGCAAACCTGCAGGCATTCCGGAAACGATGGATTTCGTACGATAGCGCTACCGATGCAATCAGCAAGGCAACGATCGCTCTCTGGAGTATCGATACCGGCGGGTCGATCATCATGTTGCACTCTTTATCTCAAATCGAACTGACCATGCGCCACTCACCGACGCACTCCCTTTAGTTGGGCGGCGTGGCCGGCTTGGTCCGCGTGGATTCCCTATCACTTCGCCGAATGGAGAATGTTTCTGGTCGGGGGGCGAAGGGTTCACGTTGGGACGACCAAACCGGGCTCACACAGAGCGCAGAATCTCATGTCGCAGAACTGCTTGGCCTTCCGAGCAGGGTTTCTATATAAGCTCCATAGAAATAAGGCTTTAGTATAGTTCTAGTACACGGCCGCGTACTCCGCTGAAGGGTGCTTGTCGGCGGGCCGTTTGCTCTAAGTTTAATACATGTTTTCACGGTGGGATGGTCAGGTTTTTTGGCGGTGGAGTGCTCTTGCGGCGGCGCTTGTCGCGCTTTGCGTGGGCGTGGCGAGGTGTGCGCCGGCCAGCAATCTCGCGGAGTCAAGTGACTCGGGCGCGAACAGTTCGACGAAACCGCAGAGCACGGCCGACTGGATGACGCAGGTGAAGAAGCGCGTGGCGGCGCACGATCTGGTCGGCGCGCAAGAAATTGTGGACGCGGAACTGGCCGCTGCGCCGAATGACTCCGACGCGCTGGTTTGGCGCGCGCGGCTGCTGACATGGACCGGGCATCGCGCGGAGGCCGAAGCGGCTTTCCGCCGCGCGCTGGAGCTTTCGCCGCGCGACGGAGATTGCCTGCTCGGACTGGCAAGGCTCGAAGCGCAGGAGGGCCACAACGCCGATGCGCTTTCGTTGCTCGATAAGGCGCTCGAAATCCCGCCGCCACGCGCGGATGTTTATAACGAGCGCGGGCGCGTGCTAGCGGCGCTGCAACGGCGCAAAGAAGCACGCGCGGATTTCTTCAAAGCACGGGCGCTCGAACCGGCAAATACTGCACCGGCAGATGATGAAGCAGCCGCTGGGCTCCGTTCGCTGCAGGGGCCGCCACGCTATGAACTGGATTTCACCAATGAAACGGATACGTTCAATTACACCAATGCGGCCAACGCGCAAACGATGGTGTTCGTGGCCAAGCCGAACGATCACTGGATTCTTACGGACGAAGTGGATTCGTACCAGCGCTTTGGCGCAGACGCGCAGAAGGACGTAGCCTCGGCGGCGTATCGCTTTCAGGGCCGCAACTGGCTTGCCGTGGGTGCGGGCGGCGGGAATGCGCAGGGCGTGATTCCAACATCCGAAGCGTATTTCGAATACGACCGCGGCTTTCCAATTTCCGAGACGGCCTCGTTGCGTGGCATCGAAACCACATTCAACCAACACTGGTTCTGGTTTCAAGGCGCGCATGTGCTATTGCTCAACGGCACAGTCGCAGCGGACATGGCTGACGATTTCCGTTGGACCTTTTCGTTCGGCGAGGCGCGTAGTGGATTTGTGAGTACCCCCGTGGCGTGGGAGCCGACCGGTTACACGCGACTCGAATTTCCACTGCCGCACGTAAGCGTGGATCGACTCCTGCCCAATGTGATGTTCGCGGTGGGCTCGGAAAATTACGCGGAACTCGATCAGGTAACAGCGTTTGCTTCGCGGACGTATGGTGCGGGCTTTCGCCTGGGATTGACCGAGCGGCAGTTTGTGAAATTCTACTTCGCCTGGCAGAACCGCAATGGTGGAAATAGCGAGGGGATCTACGGGGCTAGCTATGGCATACGGTTCTGAGTTTCCCCTATGGAACGCGATCAGCACTGGTTCGGCGAGTTTCGCTGTGCGCGCCATTATTTTTTCAGCGCTCGGCATTTTTTCGCTGGTGGGATTCATTCTTGCGCGGAGGGCGGTCCGACGGCGGTATTTCGACCGGCTGGCCAGCGCGGAATTTTACGTCCGACAGCACTGGAACGAAATCCTCTCCGGCGAGATTTCCGCCGATGATTGGCGGGCGGTTCGCGAAGATTCCGAGGCGATCACCGCGCTGACCCTCGACCGCATGGACGGGGCGGACGACGTAGAAAGCGCAAGGTTGCTGAACTTCATGCGCAGCACAGGCCTGCTGGACCGCATGATGCTGAACGCACGCCGCTTGAAGAGTTGGCGTCGCGAAGCGGCACTGGTTCGTCTGGGCCGCACGCGCGCGCCGGAAGCGGTGCCGATTTTGGCGGGAGCGTTAGACGATCCACACCCCGCAGCGCAACTGGCCGCGGTGCGCGGGCTAGCTCGGACTGGGTTGGGGACAGCAGCGGAGGCCATGCTCGAACGCGTGGTCACGGGTGAATTATTGATCGAGGCCACGTCCCTGCTGAACGCGCTGATGATCTGCACGCGAAACAATCCGCGAATCCTTCTGCCATTTTTGTGCATGGCGCAAGGCAAGACGCGCAAGTTGCTGGCGCGCGTGATGGCGGAAGTCACCTCAGTGGCACTGGGCGACGATTTGCTGGAGCTAGCGTATGACCTCTCGCCGGAGGTGCGGGCTTCAGTGGCGCGGGCGCTAGGGCACGCCGATTTCGGATTCGCGTTTGCAGCTTTGGACAGCCTGGCGACGAATCACGAGTGGTTTGTTCGCCTCCGCGCGATTACGAGCCTGGGACAATTCCGCGATCCACGCTCATTGCCGGTGTTGTTGCGCGGAATCTGCGATCGCAACCGTCACGTGCGGCAACGCGCGGCTGAAGCGCTGGCGCGGTTGCCCGACCCCGTGCCCGTCGCGAGTGAAGTGATCGCGACGAACGACGAATACGCGCTGCAGGCGTTCATTGCGGAACTTGACCGCGCGGGCCAATTTCAAAAACTCGTGGACGAACTCGAGTCACCCATGAGTCCGACAGAGAGGATGGAATCGCGACGTTTGCTGATGGCACTGGAGAATGGCGTGGACAAGCTACGCACGATAATGCACGTGCCGCCGGCACAGAGGGCGTTGAAGACCAACTGATATGCGCGGCGTGCTCAACCTTCTGAACGATTCGCTTTTCTTATACTATCTCGCGTCGAATCTCACTTATCTAGCCCTGCTCGTTGTGGCCCTGCTTTCGAGCCGCGAGCATCACCAGCATCTTGCCTCGCTGCGACTAGAGCGCATGAAACTTTCGCCACTGACTCCGCCGATTACTTTGATTGCCCCCGCGCACAATGAAGAGGCATCGATTGTTCCGGCGGTTCGCTCGCTGCTGCGCCTCGACTATCCGGAGCTGGAAGTGGTGGTGGTAAACGACGGCTCAAAGGACCGCACCCTGCAGAAGCTCACCGAAGAATACCAGCTCACACGCGCGCGCATACTCTACATTCCACACATTCCGTCGGCGGCAGTGCGCGGCGTCTATCGCAGTCAGAGCGAGCCGCGGTTGATTGTAGTGGACAAGGAGCCGGGCGGCTCGAAAGCGGACGCGGTGAACGCAGGCCTGAACGCCGCGACGAGCCCGTACACGTGCGTAGTAGACGCGGATTCGCTGCTCGAACCAGACGCGCTGCTGCGCATCATGGTGACGGTTCTGGAGGACCCGAAGCGGGTGGTCGCCGCGGGCGGCATCGTGCGGGTGCTTAATGGATGCGACATCACCGGTGGCAAAATTCGCCGCGTGCGCCTGCCGCGCAGCCCGATCGTAATCATTCAGGTGATCGAATATCTGCGCGCGTTCTTGATCGGGCGGGAAGGGTGGTCGCGCGGCAATATGCTGACGATTATTTCCGGAGCGTTTGGGGTGTTCCGGCGCGAAGAAGTGATGAGCCTCGGCGGTTATCGTGCGGAAGCCATTGGTGAAGATTTCGATCTCGTTGCGCGCCTTCACCGGAAAATGCTGCAAGAGAATCGCGACTACCGTATCGTGTTCCTCCCGGATCCGGTGTGCTGGACCGAAGTTCCTCCCAACCTGAAATCGCTTGGACGGCAGCGGGCTCGATGGCAGAAAGGTCTGCTGGATACGCTCTTGCTCAACCGCGACATGCTTTTTCGCCGCAAGTACGGGCGCATTGGCTGGCTCGCGTTTCCGTACATGTGGATCTTCGAGTTTTTCGCTCCCGTGCTAGAAATCCTGGGCCTCGCGGCCATCGCGCTAGCGGTGATTCTCGGCATGCTGAGCCACAAATTCTTTTGGGAGTTTATGATTTATGGTTATTTGTTCGCAGCGATGATTTCTGTGGGTGCCGTGTTGCAGGAGGAAGTGACTTACCGGCGATATAATGACTGGCGCGATGTGGCGTGGCTGATCTTGTTCTGCTTCTTGGAGCAGTTTCCGTACAGGCAACTCCACCTTGTCTGGCGGTTGCAGGGGACGTTGCAGTATGCCCGCGGCGATGTGGCGTGGCGACCGATGGAGCGCGTCGGGCTCGAAGCCGCTACGCCTTCCGGCCATCCTCACGCGTAACGCAACGCTATCCGACCTGTTGGACGCAACGAAGGCCGACTTTTGACAGGCAACACAGTTGACGAAGGCTGCTCTTCAGACTCTCGACGACGCAGGTCTGTAGCCCCCGGCGGGATGCCGAACTGCCGCGATGCTGTCAAGCCACGTGGCAGCATATCGTATTCGCTTTACTTTCGCCATGGCAAATGTAGAATGTGATTCGATGAGATTGTTCGAAGTAACTTTTCGCGTGTGCGTTCTCCCCGACGGCTATTGGTATACGGCGCAGATCATCACCGGGGCAGAGGACGAGAAATCAGCTAAAGAAGAAGCAAGAAAGTGGTTTCAGGCCAAACAGCTATATCACAAATCGGATGAAGACCGACTTGTAGCTACTCTGGATAACTTCCAAGTCGGCGAGTTGGAAACGTTTCTTTGCTATGGCGTGGCCGGCAAACCAAGCCAATGGAGAATTCCACGATCACGAAGCGCGATTTTTAAGCAGGGCCGCCCCTACTAGAAGTGGTGCGTTTCTTGCGCTTCGCCATCGCGTACGCCATCGAGAACACCAAAGCACGTTCGGAATCTGCCATCCTTCCTAGCAGATTGCAAAGCTCAACGAGATATCGCTTTTCCTTCGGTGCGCTGCCAAACAATTTTTCTTCTGCCGCCGCACGAATTGCAGGCATGATTCGGCTTGGCTTTTCATCGGCAGTAACAAACAGTTGATACATCGGGATTTCGAATGCCCTTGCGTACTTTTCTATCGTTTCCAACGAAGGGATCGTGTAACCGTGTTCCACTCTGGATGTGTAACATCGAATTAGCCCCGTTCGCTCCTCGACATCACCTTGACTGAGATTCTTGGCTACTCGGACTTCGCGGAGTCGTTGTCCGATTTGCATGGAGCGAGCCTAGTTTATAAAGCGGTGGAGGTCAACCTCGAAACGGAGTATCCGTTTCAGTGGCGGTTCGTCGCCACCGTCTTACGCTAGATCCGTGTCCCCGGCATTTCTCCCAGAGCTCTTGAAACATCCTGACCGGAGCGGCCATGGATGCGGCCAACCTTTCCACGGTGCTAGGGCTGTTTGGTTGGAAGCGCAGCAAAGTCAGAATCTCTCAGCGGACATGGGCGAAGGCGCGCAGGAAGCCGCAGAGGGTCAATTCCCTGGCCTACTGTCTCTGCGTGGTTTGCAAAGCAGCAGAAGGCGGCACAAGGCTGCTGGCGGCTTCGCCGTGATAGGCTGCGCCAATCTGAGAAGATTAACTGCAAAGGAGATGGGTGAAATGGACGGGATTTGTTCAGCTCCGCACTGCCTGCACGCCGCGCTTCCCGGCAAGAAACTTTGCGAACGCCATGAGGACGCGAGTAATTTGCGGCCCGCAGTGGATGAACTCTTTGAGGTCCAAGATGTGCTCACCAAAGCGGAGCTCGCCTTGAACAAGTCAAAAGAGAGAATTATCGCCGCGCTCTGCACGCACAGAACGTCCTCCCCGGAAGACCCGCGTTTTCTGGCCGTCGCACGGGAAGCGTATGAACAGGTATTCAATTCGACAGCGATGAATCCGGCTGACAGAGCTAGCGCGGAAGAAATCGCCGATCTGTTCGTCGATAGTTACCGCCAAGCATTGCTGAGGGCGGAGATTGACTGATTCAAATACCACAACTCTGTCTGTGGGTTTACTTCTTCTCCGGCGTCGTGTCCTCGATTTTTGTGTTGTATCCGGCGAGATAATGGGCGTCTTTTGAAGTCACGGTAATCGGAAGCCCAGTGAAATTTTCGAGTGCGCCCGCTAATTGACGGTAATCGCTCTTATCGGCCTGTAGGCCCAAAACTTTCCCCTCCTTCGTGTCTATGGAAAAGTAGTGTTGATGATGTGGCATCAGGCCAACTATAAGCCCGATCCCAAGACTGAACACCCCGCTGACAATGCCAGCGACCCAGTGGTGGTAGGCATTTCCCCCATAGCGAAGAGCGCCGATGTCATCAGCGCTCAATGTGACCGTGTTTATTGGCGAGCATTTAGGACAATTTACAGTAAGAGTTTTCCCCTGAATTGCGAGCGAATTGTGCCAATCCTTAGGATCCGCCTTCGTTACTCCAGGGGCACCGAGGACGCGCAGTTTCGTTATATCCTGAGCGAAAGCCGGCATCAAAGCTCCAAACAAGAAGCTTGCACCGACCAATAGAGCAATGATTTTTTTCAAGGGTTTCTCCTCTGAATGAATTATGCACGTCTCGTTATATCGAAGAGCAGATACTGGTCTATTGATGTCTATTATATTAACAGGGCCTATGACGTGGCTGGTAATAGACACCCCGCACGATTTGGGTATTCTCTCGGTACCAAGACCGGCGACGACGGGGGAAAAGTGGGCGCTGGATGAGTGACGCCTACGATGTGGTTTTCGAGACTGAGCATAGGACAGATTCAGGAGGCCACTCGCACATTCTGCCGGTATCGCAGTTTCGGCAATGTATTTAGCGGAGCCTCAGTCCTTCTCGTTCGCTTTCTTTTAATAATGCCACGGAGCAGTTTTTCAGCGTGAGCGACTCGGTCGATATACCGCTGGTTCGGTGGGGGTAAGCTGGGCAAAGCGAACGATTTTGCTCTTTGTTTCACGACCTGACCGAGACGCCTTCTAATAGAGC
>JASHRL010000042.1 GCA_030037355.1 Candidatus Acidiferrales bacterium
GGCATGGAATGCGTCAGATGCGAGACAAGCGGCGGATAATAAGTTTCTTCGTTGTGGCAAATCATGTCGCCATCGTTGATGGCGCGAGTCGAGAGCTTCACGGTGTTGCCAACGGCGAGAGTTTCCCAGCCCATGCGGCCAGTATCCGCGCCGAAGGAGATGGGCGCGAGATTCGTGGCAACGATGTCATTCAAGAGGCCGCCGGCCTGCGATTGCGCGAAAGAAATCAGCGCGGCTTGCTGCGCGTCGTTAGCGCTGGCATCGACGAAGAAGACGGTCTTGGCCGGAAGCGGATCGGCATAGGGATCGCCGAGCGTGGCGCTGGCGCGAACTACGGCGACGACGCTGAGACCGGAGAGCGGCACGCCGTTCCACTCGCCATCAGTGACGTGCCAGGCGAGGACAGCGTTCTTGCCGGTGAGGCCGACTTCGGAATTGGCGAAGCACGGGCCGGTGTAAACGTCGGCGTTGCGAAATTCCATGTAGTTTCCGGAGATGTGATTCGCCTGGGCCATTGCGGGCACAGCCATCAAAAATGCAGCGGCGAGAAGCGCGAGTTTCGATTTCATAGTGAGCCTCCCAAATCACGTTTATTGTCGCACCGCGTAATGGCTGAGGCAAGAGCGGGGGCAAGTCTGTGCCGAGTGCGGGAGCGGGGCGAAACCGGCTATTCGTGGCGCAGAGCGATCATGGGATCGATTTCCATAGCGCGACGAGCGGGAAAGTAGCAGGCGGCGAGAGCGACGGCAGCGAGAAGAATTGCTACGAGCGCGTAGGTGAGCGGGTCGGCTGGCTTCACGCCGAAAAGCATGGTGGAGATAAGTCGCGTGAGGGCGAGCGCTCCAGCGATGCCGATTGCGAGGCCGACGAAAATAACGGCCATGCCGCGGCCGACGACGAGCGAGAGGATGTCACGCGGCTGCGCGCCCAGAGCCATGCGAATGCCGATTTCCTGCGTGCGCTGCTTCACCCAGTAGGAAATGCTTCCGTAAATTCCCACAGCAGCGAGAAGAAGAGCGATGAAGGCGAACACGCCGAGAAGCCAGGCGTTGAATTTGCGCTGGGATTCGTGAGCCGAGAGGATGGAGCTAACACGCGCAAAATGATCGACAAGAAGATTTTTGTCGACGGACTTAACTTGGTCCCGGATCGCAATGAGTAACACGGTCAGATCAGCGGTGGAACGAACAACGAGGTCGTCCGTAAACCAACCGGGAGTGGGCAAATAGACTATTGGGCTGGCGGATTTCTCCAAGCCGTCTTGATGGACGTCTCCAACGACGCCAACGATAGTGAACCAGGGGCTTGGGAAGTTGGGATCGCTAAACTTGAACTGTTTTCCGATAGGATCGTCGTTTGGCCAGTAACGACGAGCCATGGTTTCGTTGATGATGGCTGCAGGGTGCTCGTTTCGCGCGACCTGAACGGCGGCCTGCTCTGCGCTTTGAGCCGCGTCGACATCTGTGAAAACGCGTCCGCGCAGGAGAGGAATGCCCATGGCGCGAAAGAAATCCGTTGAGGCATCTCCATTGATGACGAACGGCGTTTGGCCTATGGCCGTCGCGCGTCCCTGGATGAGAAGCGGAGTCTTGAACATTTCGTCAGGAAATAGAACATCGGTAGCCGAGCCAACGGCGCCGACGCCGGGCAGTGCGCGGATGCGATTCATGATTTCGACAAATCGCGTGTTCGCTGTAGCGTCTGTGCCCTTCGTGGGCGGCCAGTAGATGTGGAGACTGTAGACACTTTCGGCGTCGAAGCCGGGATTGACGGAGAAGATTTGCCAGAGGCTGCGAATGAGGAGGCCGGAACCGGCCAGAAGAATGAAGGCGAGCGAGACTTCGGCAACGATGAGAAATTTTCGGATAAGTTGCGTGCCGGGGGAGGCAGCAGACGAAGTTTCTTTGAGAGCGCGATTCAGGTCGAAGTGCGAGGCAGAGAAAGCGGGAAGAATCGCGCAGATGAGAGCAGTGAATGCTGCGATGGCGATGGTGTAGAGAAGCACGCGCGGGTCGAGGATGCTGCCGCCGAGGCGATTGATATCGGGATTGAATTTGGAGACGAGAACGACGGTCCAGTAGGCGAGGAAAAGGCCAGTGGCGGCCCCGACTGCGGCGAGCAGAAGGCTTTCTGCGAGAAATTGACGGACGATGTGCGACCGGGTCGCGCCGAGGGAGAAGCGCACGGCGATTTCTTTTTGGCGCCCAGCGGCGCGTGCCATCATGAGGTTGGCGGCGTTCACGCATGCGATCAGAAGAACGCCGAAGATTGCGGCCCAGAGGACGAGCACGCCCTGGCTGACTTTTTGCGAGAGTTGCTCACGCAGTGGAACGATGCGAATGCCGATGCCGCCGTCGTCTTTGGGATATTGCGCGGCGAGGCGCGCGGCGATGGTGTTCATTTCGGATTGTGCTTGCGTCCAGGTGACTCCGGCGTTGAGGCGGCCGATGACGCCCATGTTGGGATAGAGGCGCATGTCGAATTTGCCGGGAATGATTTGCTGGCGAGGCTTCCACAACTGCGCGCCCGGTGGAAACGAGAAACCCGGAGGCATGACGCCGACGACGATGTCGCCTTCACTATCATCGGAATCGAGATGCTGGCCGATGGCGTGCGGGTCGCCAGCGAAGCGCGACTTCCA
>JASHRL010000376.1 GCA_030037355.1 Candidatus Acidiferrales bacterium
CGACTTGAATTTGCAATGCTGCTACGGTTGGACTTTGGGCTGAACCATCGCGCTGCATGTTTCGGATTTTTGCCTATTTGCGCCATTCAACCTTGCCTAAGCGCCATTCGCTGCGGATTGCAGGAAATTCACAAAATCGGCGTTGACAGGGGAAGGCAAATCAAGTTCAATGGATTCCCAGTTGATAATTTGTTTCAACTAGAAAAATGCACTGGATGCGCCTTTCTGTTGTGTGTTCGCGTTACCACAGGCCTTTTGAAGAAATAAAGACGGTCCTCACGACGAGACCTTTTGGCGAAGGGTCATGAGGACCGGAGATCGACAACCCGGATAGGCCGACGATCGCCGTCATTATACAGGAGCCGACCACGGGTACTTGAGGAGAAATGTCACGTGCCCGAAAACCGATTCGGCAGTCGTAATAGCTTGTTCCGCGCGCCGTCTTCTTCGCATCGGCTTCCTGTTGTACCTGCTCTTCCTGAACAGGAGAATCGCCATTTCTATGAAATAGTTTGCATAGGACTAGGCAAGCCCTTGCGCGTAACAGGCTTATTTCGTGAAAGTTATTTGCAGTCGCACGAGAAATCTGTGGCCCCTCGATTGCACGTCGGACAGCAGGTTTTGCGGAATCCGGCCAGAGGTATTCCCCTACTATATCCGATAGTATTTTGTGAAAGGTGCGATATGAGAACTGTATTCAGGCTGGCGTCGTGGGCGCTTGCGATCCTATTGTTTACGCTTGTGGCGCTCGCACCGTCTCTCCGCGCCGCGGATGGCGGAAGCCTACTGGGTACCGTGACGGATCCTCATGGAGCCGTCATTCCGGGCGCAAAGGTCACCGCCACGGACATGGCTACCGGCGTGAAGCAGACCGTCGTCGCGGATAGCCAGGGCTTCTACTCTTTTCAGCACCTCCCCGTGGGACGGTACGATGTCGAAGTGGAGGCTCCCGGATTCCGGCCTTTGCGCCGCACGGGAGTTGGTATCGACGTGGGCAGCAAGGTTGTGGTGGATGCATCTCTCAGCATCGGCGAGAAGACCGAGACCGTCATTGTTTCGGCGACGAGTGTTCACGTTGACACCGCCGACACCGAATTGGGCGAAGTCATCACCGGAAGTCAGATGACCGCCGTGCCACTCAACGGCCGCAGCTACACGGACCTGCTCTCGCTTCAGTCCGGCGTCGTTCCCGTCACGTCCCTCACTTCCAGCACCATGCAGGACGTCGGCGTCAGCGCATTTTCGCCGTCGGGCGTTTTGAATCCCGGGACGATTTCCATGAACGGTCAGCGGGAATCTGCGAATAGCTTCGTCGTCAACGGCAGCGACGTCGAAGAAGAAGTCAACAATGGCACCGCGGTCATTCCTAATCTCGACTCCATTGCCGAATTCCGAATTCTCACCAGCAACTTTGATGCGGAATACGGGGAATTCAGCGGCGGGCACATCAACGTGGTCACCAAGTCCGGCACGAATTCGTTTCACGGCGACCTCTTCGAATTTGCACGCAACACCGTTCTAGACGC
Organism: Candidatus Acidiferrales bacterium; assembly: GCA_030037355.1. Lineage (GTDB taxonomy): Bacteria > Acidobacteriota > Terriglobia > Acidiferrales > UBA7541 > DAHUXN01. The sequence continues at coordinate 1,527 of JASHRL010000376.1, forward strand.
CCGCAATTACTTTTCTCCAACCCGTGGAGCTTTCAACCAGAACCAGTTTGGCGGAACTTTCGGCGGGCCACTGCGCCGCAAGAGAGTCTTTTTCTTTGCAGACTACGAGGGAACCCGCCTGACGCAGGGCCTCGACACCGGCGAGATCCCTGTGCCTTCGGTTCAAGATCAGAATGGGAATCTGCTTGATCTCGCGGGCGGCTTCGTCACCACAGACCAGAACGGCAACACGGTTCCCACCGTCGTCAGCGGTCCATACTGGGCCAGCCAGCTCTCTCAGAAACTCGGGTACGGAGTCTCCGCGGGTGAGGACTATTATTTCCCCGGCTGCACCATGTCGTCCCAGTGCGTGCTCCCCAATGCGACGATTCCGCAAACCGCGTGGTCTGCTCCCGCAAAGAAGCTCCTACAGTACATCCCGCAGCCGAATAATCCCAATGGGACCTTCGCCACTTCCGCGTTCGACGAGATCTCCAGCGACAACAAAGGAGCCTTTCGCCTCGACGCGGTCACCGGCTGGGGCACTTTGTCCGCTTACTATTTTCTGGACAACTGGACACAAAACAATCCTTATCCCGTCGCGCAGGGCGGCGCCAATGTTCCAGGCTTCAACGCCCTCAATAAAGGCCGCGCCCAGCTGGTTGATCTCGACGACACCAAAACGTTTGGCTCGACCGCGGTGAACGACTTCAGCTTCAGTTTTATGCGCGACTACACCGATCTCGGCCAGCCGATTGGCGGTCTCGGAGTCAGCCTAGCCTCACAAGGCTTCGTCGTTGGCACGAATACTCCGGGCATCGTGCCGCTGTCGCCCTCCACCGAGGGGGTGGAAAGCGTCGCCTTCAATAACTACACCATCGGAACAAATCCCAATGAGCTTACGCAGGCCAACAACACTTTCCAGTGGCGTGATACCGTCTCCAAGATCACCGGGACGCACACTCTGAGTTTCGGCGCGGAGTTTCACTACTATCAGGTCAACACGAATCCCATCGCTCAGCTCAACGGCACATTCATTTTTTTTGGAACGGAAACCGGCGTCGACTTCGCGGATTTTCTCCTCGGCATTCCCAGCCAGTACAATCAGAGCCAGCTCCAGTCTTTCTATGGACGCGACAAATTCACCGGCCTTTTCGCTCAGGACAGTTGGCGCGCCACGCGAAAACTCACCCTCAACTACGGTCTGCGCTGGGATCGCATCGAGCCGTGGTATGAAAAGTACAATCAGGTCGCAACTTTCGAGCCCGGACGTCAGTCCATCGTTTTCCCCGGCGCTCCGGCAGGCATTTTGTTTCCCACCGACCCGGGCGTTCCTTCAACTCTGGCGCCTCCTGGGAATCGCGACTTCGCGCCGCGGATCGGCCTGGCCTATTCACCGACGCCCAAGGTCAGCATCCGCACAAGTTTCGGAATCTTCTACACCGCCATCGAGGCCGAGACCATGGGCGTGATGAGCGCCAATGCGCCCTATGGCACCACGTATACCAGCCCCGATCCACCGCTCTTCGCCACTCCTTTTGTCACTGCGGCCACGGGCCAGAACCTGGGGCAATATTTCCCGGTGACGTTGGCTCCGCTGGGCACATCCGCGAGCCATCCCGATACGACGCTCAATTGGTCGCAGTTTCTGCCCATCAGCGGCATACCCGTAATTCCCACGACCAACCGGATCCCTTATGCGGAGGAGTACATGCTTTCCGTCGAGCGCGGCCTAGGCAGCAACACGCTGCTGAGTGCGAGCTACGTCGGCACGGAAACGCACCGACTCCTTGTCCTCGAAGAAGCCAATCCCGGCAATCCCGCGCTCTGCCTCCAGCTGAGCAATCCCGCTAATCTCGCTCCCGGTCAAACGCCGTGCGGTCCGTTCGGCGAGAGTAACGTCTACACGACCGCCTCCGGCCAGGTTATCAACGGGACGCGTGGGCCGCTCGGACCGAATTTCGGAAGCGACACCCTGCAAACCAGTATCGGCAACGCCGACTATAACTCCTTGCAGGTCACCCTGCGCCACACGAGCCATTCGATGCAATTGCTGGCCGCCTACACGTACAGCAAGTCATTCGATCAATCCTCGGACTTGGGCGAAGAGGTCAATCCCATCAATCCGGAGCTCAGTAGAGCTCTTTCGTCGTTTGACATTCGCAACAATTTCGTCGTGAGCTACAACGTCGCACTGCCCTTCGACCGTCTGCTGCACGCGAGAAATCTCGTCACGCGGGGCTGGCAATTCTCCGGCATCGCCCGCTACAGCAGCGGCCTTCCCGTGACTCTCGTCAATTATGGTGACAACTCGCTTCTCGGCGCCGAGCCCAACGGCATCAATAATTATGGCGTCGATGAGCCTGACTATTCCGGCGCGCCGCTCGAGCTCAATCACAATCCGCGCAACGGCCACCCTTATTTCAATGTTGCGGCCTTCAGCGACAACACGCTGGGCACGCCCGGGAACGCCTCGCGCCGCTTTTTCTCCGGCCCCGGCATGCAGAACTACAATCTCGCGCTCCTGAAGGATCTGCTTTTCAGCGAGTCGAAATCGTTGCAGTTTCGCTTCGAGGTTTTCAATGCCTTCAATCACGCGGAATTTTTTGGTCCGCAGGCCGTTGACGGCAATATCAGCAGCGCCACGTTCGGCCAGGTCATCAACGCTGCAGCGCCGCGTGTGCTTCAGGCTGGCGCCAAATTCATCTTTTGAGGCGGGGCATCGTCGCCGATCTCCGTCACATTCCTTGACGCTCTGACCCTCGCGAGGGAGTGCCGCAGCTTTTTTTCGGGTCGCATAGCGTAGAACTTTGCGGCTGCGGGAGAAATTCTCCGTCTTTGCCTTCTGATTGCGCTTCGGTCAAGAGATGAGGCGTCAGTAGTGGCAGGAGGCGGCGCCGCGCGCGTCCAGCGATAGAAGCCGCCCTGCACGGGCATGATGCTGTTGAGCTCGGCGGACGCGAGCGAAATCGGAATGCTCCAGAAAAACGGCACGAGCGCGAGAAACACAATGGCCATGCCGGGGCCGGAGTCTTTGAAAATTTCTTCGTAGCCGAATGGCCCGCCGCACGTGTAGCCGTAAAAAACGGCGAGCAGCGGAAGAAAACCGATTTGGCGAAAAACTCCGCTTGCGAGAGCAACCGGCGTTTTGGAAGTGCCGTTCGCGGTGGGCATTTTCGCGCGGTGCGAAGAGCGGCATGATAGTGAACCGCGCCGCGCAATTCAACGAGATTCAGCAGTAGGGAGGGGCTGAATCACAACTTGCGAGTCCGTGCGGGGCCTCGATCGAAAAGACCTCCAAGCGAATGCAAAGTTGCAATGATCCTGAGAAATTCTTTTTTTGTGAGCCATTTGTGGACCAACCAACCACAGTCAAGCACGACAGCATCAGTGGGATCACAGTAATTACCACGTACAGCGACGTACGCCTTCAGTGTCCTATAGAAGAACTGACGAAGGACGGGCTGATCGTTATTCGACTCCAACACGCGAAGTGTACCTGAGCAGTTGTTGAGAAAAGTGGCAAGAAAAACTCCAAGATTTGGTCTCTTTGTCAGTATCAGACAGGATTCTTTTGCCTCGGCAATATGTTGTTTAAGTCGTTTTGCCACATCGGTTGCAGCGCCGATGTAAAAGGTCCTGCCGTCTGGCCAAGGCTCTTTCAAAGCATAGATGCAGTATCGTGCGTCTGGAGTTAGTCCTTCACCTCCAATGGCAGTGTTACAGTTCCAAGGAGAATGATTGTGCTTGGCGATGAGCTGGCGCTCTAATGCTGCAACCTTCCTAGCCGAGACGTCAACTTTAAGTGTTTCAGCTATTGGCGGAGTGCCACGAGCAATTAGCATTTGAATATATTCGTTTTTCGATTGGCGTATTGGCTTCATTGCTGTGCTCAGTTCGAGGATGCGTATATAACATACTGAAATCATTAGTGCCCACTCATCGGAGTGTCTGATAACTAAGAGTAATTTAGTGCGCGTTAGAGGTAGCAGGAGGCGGTGCCGCGGTGCGGAAGAAAGGCGGAGGCGGCGAGGCTCTGGTAGGATAAAACGAAAGAGGCGAGCGTGAAGCGGCAAGAGCATGTCACGGAAGTTGAAGAGGCGGCGATCCGCATTCGAATCGAGGCGCTCAAAGAAGGGCGCTACCTCGGAACGAGCCCCGATGTTCCGGGCCTCGTAGCCGAAGGACGCAGCATCGCGGAGACGATCGAGATTGCACAAGATCTCGCTCGCAAAATTGTCGAATCGTGCCGTGAGCATGGAGATCCTCTCCCCGCTGTATTCTCAAAAGACCGCAAGAAGACCCGCGAATTTCTCGTGCCTGTGCCAATGCCCTGATGGCAATTTCGGCAGAATTGCTACGACAAGATATAGGCCTTCTTGAGCGGACTACTCCGCGCGGATGAGTCGCGCGATAGGTAGATAAAGATGACGTCTTTAATTCCTGTCGTGTCTAAAGCCACGACCCACAAGGCTCAGAAACAAACACGGGCGATTGAAGATACTGGATTTTTCGAGCGCGGCGACGGCTTCGTGCGGGGGAGTCACGCGATAGGTTCTACGCATGGACGGGCTCGCGACGGTTGAGGCGGGGAAGTGCCTTTATGGATTTGCCGGATTTTTGCTCAGCGCAGCGCAGGTCATAAAGGCTCTGCAGATTCAGCCAAAATTGCGCGCTTGTCCCGAAGAAATGGCCGAGGCGCAGAGCGGTGTCACCAGTGATGGCGCGCGTGCCGTTCAAAATTTGCGTGACGCGATTGGTGGGCACTCCAAGTTTGCGGGCGAGTTCCGCCGCGCTCATTTGGAGGACTTCGAGTTCTTCCGCGAGATGTTCGCCAGGATGGATTGCCGTCGGGGCCATCGATTTGCTCCTAATTCTAGGGACTACGGGTTAATAGTGGCAGGAGGCGGCGCCGCGCTTGGAGAGATATTGCTGGTGGTATTCTTCGGCACGATAAAACGGGCCAGCGGGTTTGATTTCGGTGACGATGGGACGCTTGAAGATACCGGCTTTTTCGAGAGCGGCGATGGCTTCGCGTGCGGCGGCTTCCTGTTCGGCGTCGTGAAAGAAAATCGCAGAGCGGTACTGCGTGCCGAAGTCGGGACCCTGGCTGTTGAGCGTCGTGGGATTGTGATTCTGAAAAAACGCGGCGAGAAGCTCGCGATAGGAAACCTGCGCGGGATCGAATTCAACTTCGACAGCTTCGGCGTGGCCGGTCGTGCCGGTGCAAACATCTTTGTATGACGGATTTTTCGTTGTGCCGCCGGTATAGCCGACGGTCGTGGAAGTGACGCCCTTGATTTGGCGAAACGCTTCTTCGACGCCCCAAAAACATCCTGCCGCAAAAGTGGCTTTGGCCATGTCAATACTCCAGTCCGACGAGCCAGCACATTCATGTTGCCACAACGGAACGCTGCGGTCGAGTCATACAAGTGGTCAGTGATGAGTGACCAGTGACGAGTGAATACGCAGCAGGTGAAGCCAGTGTGTCGATTACCTGACGGGAAGCGAGTTCTGAGCGGCGCGTGCGACCAGCCAAAATGTCTTCAGCGGCGGCGGAAAATAACGAATCCGATTTAGACCCGAGCCGGCAAACTCTGGCAGCATAAATGGGAAGACATTGCGTGTAGTCGCCACAGGAGGATTCGGACATGAAGGTTGCAGAGATTCGTGAGGATCGGTCAAGTTTGCTGGCCAGCGTTCAACAGCATGCTTCGAGATGGTTCGATGCGCTGGAAAAAAGGCCTGTGTGGGCGATGGCGTCCGGCGATGAGTTGCGGCGAATGCTGGGTGGCGCGCTTCCAGAAAAAGGAGAAGCACCGGAGAAAATCATAGAAGCGCTGGCGAGCGCGGGAACAAAAGGGACAGTGGCATCGGCGGGGCCAAGATATTTCGGCTTTGTGACAGGAGGAAGTTATCCGGTTGCGCTTGCGGCGGACTGGCTCGTCTCGGCATGGGACCAGAATGGCGCAATCTACGTGCTGTCGCCGCTGGTTTCCGTAGTCGAGCAGATTACGGGCGCATGGCTTCGGGAGATTGCGGGACTTCCCGCGACGATGAGTTTTGGATTTGTGACCGGCGGCTACATGGCGAACTTCACAAGCCTCGCTGCGGCGCGTCATCACGTGCTGCAGAATGCCGGATGGGATGTGGAGGCGAACGGACTTTTTGGAGCGCCGCCCGTGGACGTCATCGTGAGCGAAGAGTCGCATTACACCGTGCCGATGGCGCTTCGGCTCTTGGGGCTAGGCGCCAACCGAGTCCGGCGGATTCCGACGGATAATCAGGGGCGGATGCGCGCGGACGCGCTGGCTGCGGCATTGCGCGGAGGCAAAGGGCCGTGCATCGTCTGCGCACAGGCCGGAAACGTGAACACGGGCGCGTTCGATCCGCTCGAGGAACTCGCTGAACTGACGAAAGAGCGCGGCGCGTGGCTGCACGTCGACGGCGCGTTCGGTTTGTGGGCGGCAGCTTCGCCGAAACATGCCGCGCTGATCCGCGGCATCGAGAAAGTCGACTCGGTGGCGAGCGACGCGCACAAATGGATCAACGTGCCATACGATTGCGGCATCATGTTCTGCGCGCATGAAACGTCGCACCGCAGCGCGATGGCGCTGGCCGCTGCTTATATTGTTACGACGGAAGGCGAGCGCGACCCTCGCGACTTTGTGCCGGAGTTGTCGCGTCGCGGCAGGGCGATCCCTGCCTATGCGGCGGTGCGGGCGTTTGGACGGCAAGGTTTTGCCGAACTGATTGAGCGCAATTGCCGCCAGGCGCGGCGATTCGCGGAGGCACTGCGAGACGCCGGATACGAAGTGCTGAATGACGTGGTGCTGAATCAGGTGCTGGTGTCGTTCGGCACGTCGGAGCAGACGCAGAGGACGATTGCCGCGATTCAGGAGGATGCTACGTGCTGGTGCGGGGGAACCGTTTGGAAAGGGCGGACGGCGATGCGCATCAGCGTGAGCAACTGGTCGACAACGGATGAGGATGTAGAGCAGAGCATCGAGGCGATGATTCGAGCGGCGGGGAAACACGTGCAGTAGAACTCAGTAGTTTGGCGGCTGCTAACTGAATCTCAGAGTGGCGTGACGTCGAAGAGGTGGGCGCGAAAGGCGTCGAGGCGAACATAGAGGCCGGACTCGGCGATTTCTGCACCGGCGCGTGGATAGGTGACATCGTGGAGCTGGTCGAGAAATTTATATTGTTGGGAAGGCAAAATTCCCTCGTGAAACAGCACGCGGCCCTGCGACGTAGCGCCGCCGAGGTTCACGACGACAACTTTGCGCGCCTTCTTTGAGAGCCACTGATACGCGGCGAGGTTGTGAAACGTGTCATCGCCTGCCGAGCTGACTTCGAGCAAATTCCATTGGCCTGAGTGAAACACTGGATCGTTTGAGAGTTTCAGAATGCGTTCGTAGAACGCTCGCGTTGCGGCGTCGGGTTTTTCTGGCGCAGC
>JASHRL010000377.1 GCA_030037355.1 Candidatus Acidiferrales bacterium
ATCGTTTCCGCGCCAGCTCTACCGGCGCCGGTCTTTGATCGAAACTCTCTTCTCCTCGGTGAAACGCAAGCTCTCGGCTCGCGCCCCCGGTCGCACGTTGCCGATGCAGAAGCGTCAAGCTCTTCTGCTCGGCCTGAGTTTCAATCTGTATCGCCTGAGGCATCGTCGCCTTTTCTAGAGGATGTCAACAGAGCCAGGCTACGTGGAGACTTCGATTTTTTGGCAGGGCACAGCCTGTCTCCGCAGGCATAGCTTCAATTTCACCCTGAGCTACGAAGGGCCGTGCCGTAAACGAACTGAAAAAGATACTCCCTTTCGCGCGCCTCATTCATTTATCCTGTTATCCTGACGAAGGGAAGACGCGAAGCCTTCGCCTTCTCTGACTGCTATCCACTCATCACTGGCCACCTCCAAGGATCGCTGCGTTATACTAACGCCCATGCCCGTCGTCATCTCCCTGCTGCGCGGCGTCAACGTTGTCGGCCGCAATCAAATCAAAATGGACCAGCTGCGCGCGCTCTATGAATCCCTGAAATTCACCGGCTGCCAAACCTACATCAATAGCGGCAACGTTGTTTTCTCCACTCGCGAGCGCAGCCTCGCCGCTCTCCCCGCACGCATCGAGAAAGCCATCGAACGCAAATTCGGCTTCCGTCCCAGCGTCATTCATCGCACGGTCGGCGAACTCCGCGACGTCATCGCCCGCAATCCCTTTGCCAGGCGCAGCGATATCCATCCCAGCAAATTTCTCGTCGGTTTCATGGCCGCAGACGCGAGCGCAGAGGCCTGCGCCAAGCTTCGCGCAATCAACGTCGGCCCGGAGGAAGTACATTTCGCCGGTCGCGAGCTTTACATCTATTTTCCCAACGGCGTCGGCCAGGCGGAACTCTCCTGGTCGTCCATCGATCGCGCCATGAAAGTTCCCATCACCGGCCGCAACTGGAACACCATTACCAGGCTCCTCGCTATGGCCGAAGCGCTCGAATCCTCGAAATAATCCCCCATTCTCGGCGAAAGTGGCGCCGTCATTCCTGCCATAACCGGCCTAAATGTTATACTGCCGGTTCGTCTTTCCCGGGCTTACGCGGCCCTTATGGAGCGCATCGCGAAATGAAAATCGAGGAATTCAATGAGCGGCTTCGCGATTCGGTCCTCATCGCGGATGGTGCGATGGGCTCGATGCTCTATGAATTGCTCGGCCCGCAGCGCTGCCTCGACGAGCTCAACTCCACGCAGCCCGAAGCCGTTTTCCGCGTGCATCAGGCGTATCTCGAAGCCGGCGCGCAAATTCTCGAGACCAACACCTTCGGCGCCAATCGCCACAAGCTCACCGCACTCGGCCTTGCCGACCGCGTTGGCGAAGTAAATCACCGCGGCGTAAAAATCGCCCGCGAAGCGCGCGAAGCTTCGCGCCACGAAGTCCTCGTCGCCGGCTCGATTGGCCCGCTCGGCATCCAGCGCCATGCGCAACAGCTTCTTCCCGAAGAGATGCGCGAAGTTTTCCGCGAGCAGGCCGTGGCTCTTGAAGAGCGCGGCGCCGATCTTTTCATCCTCGAGACATTCAGCCAGCTCGATGAGCTTCTCGCCGCCATCGACGCCATCCGCTCTTTTTCGCGCTCTCCGATCGTCGCGCAGCTCACATACTCCGAAGAAGGCAGCACCTTCGACGGCACGCGCCCCGAAGATGCCCTCGCGAAACTGAAATCGAAAGACATTCAGGTCATCGGCGCAAACTGCACCGTCGGCCCGCAGCTTTTGCTTCCCGTTCTTCGCGAACTCGCCAATGCCGCAAAAGGTTCCGGCCTGCCCTTGAGCGCCATGCCCAACGCCGGATTCCCGAAACGTGTTGGCGACCGCACCATTTATCCGAAATCTTCGCCGGAATATTTCGCGCAGTTCGCACGCGACGCCGCTTCGCTCGGCGTGCGCATCCTCGGCGGCTGCTGCGGCAGCACTCCCGAGCACATTCGCGCCATGGCCGAGGCCATGAAGAATTTCCGGCCTTCGCGCACCGTGCAGGTCGCTCCGGTGAGTGGCGGCGTCGATGAAACACTCGAGCCGCGCGAGAAAACTCTTCGCCTGGCGACGCGCGAGCCGGAAAGCCGCCTCTGGCGCAAGATTCAAGAAAAAAAATTCGTTGTCTCCGTCGAAATTGATCCACCGAAGGGAACGGCAACGGATCGCGTATTCGAGCAAGTGAAACGCGTGATGTCCAGCGGCCACGCGGACGTCATCGACATCAATAGCGGCTCGCATGCCCGCGTCGAGATGGATTCGCTGATGCTCGCCGGAGCGCTTGAAGCACAGGGAATCGAGACGATTCCGCATCTGACCACACGCGACGCCAATATCATCGGCCTGCAAGCGATGCTTCTCGGCGCGTGGTCGCTCGGCGGCGTCCGCAATGTGCTCACAATTACTGGCGACCCGCCTTCGCTCGGCGATCATCCGGAAATCAGCGGCGTATACGAAGTGGATTCCATCGGACTGGTGAAAGTTCTCGCGCGCCTCAATCAAGGAATGGGCTGGGCGGGAAAAAGCCTGGGCAGCGCGACGAACTTCACTATCGGCGTTGCAGTGAATCCCGTTGCGGAAGATCTCGAAGAGGAAATTCGCCGCTTCCACGCCAAGGTCGAAGCCGGCGCGCATTTCGCGATGACCCAGCCGATTTTCGACCCCGAACACTGGCACGCGTTCCTGAAAAAAATTGGCGGCAAATCGCCGATTCCTGTGCTCGTGGGATTGTGGCCGCTCACCAGTTATAAACAGGCTTTGCGTTTGAACAACGAAGTCCCCGGCATCGTGATTCCGGAAGCCACGCTGAAGGAACTGGAATCCGCCGGTGCCGCGGCGCGTGATCGCGGCTTTGCGCTGGCACGCCGCATGTTGGATTGGGCGCGTTCGGAAATGAACGGTGCGTA
>JASHRL010000378.1 GCA_030037355.1 Candidatus Acidiferrales bacterium
AGCAGCGTCGCCAGGCATGAGACGGTAATCATGTTTCCGTATTCGGCCATGAAAAACATCGCGAACTTAAAGCTCGAATACTCGGTGTGGAAACCCGCGACGAGTTCGGTTTCGGCTTCGGGCAAGTCGAACGGAACGCGGTTCGTTTCCGCGATGGCCGCGGTCAGATAACAGATGAACCCGAAGAATTGCGGAATGATCTCCCACCGCGGGAAAAAGTGGACCCAATGCCCGGCCTGATGGCCAACGATGTCATAGAAATCGAACGAGCCGGCAAGGAGCAGCACGCCCACGACGGAAAGCGTCAGCGAAACTTCGTAGCTGATCATCTGCGCAGAGCTGCGCAGCCCGCCCATGAGCGGATATTTGCTGTTTGATGACCATCCGGCGAGCACCACGGCGTAAATGCCGATCGAGCTGATGGCGAAGAGCAGAATCAGCGCGATATTGCTGTGCGAAATGACGAGCTGCGTCGGCTGGCCGAGAACGTTGATGGTTGCCGGACCGATGGGAATGAGGGCGAGCGTGGTCAGCGCGATGGCCAGCGCAAGGAACGGCGCGAGCACATAGGCGACCTTGTCCACCATGGGCGGGACAATGTCTTCCTTGAACAGGAACTTGACGCCATCGGCGAGGGGTTGCAGCAATCCATGAGGCCCGACCCAGTAAGGGCCCCAGCGCGACTGAATGCGAGCGACGACCTTGCGCTCGAACCACGTAAGATAGGCGAGCGCGGTCATCACGACAAAAAGCGCGATGGCAATTTTAATTAACGATACCACCAGGACTGGATGCTGGGTGACGAACTCCACGGCTTTTCCTTGGATTCCTTGCATGAATTGAGCTTCGAACAGTAGCGTCCCAGGGTCCCACTCGTAAACAAATCATCCTGCGAAGAAAACACCAAATCCGCGGCCACGTCGTAAGAGCTGTCCGCTGCGGCAGGAGCGCACGTGACCTGCTCCGAGCCGCCGGTCAGCAAGCCCGCGACGGAAACATCATAGCCGCGAACATTTTGCCGGATTTCTTCGAGCACCGCTTCGACCGTGCGATGCTTGATTCCCGCGCCGAGGCCGAGCTGCGCCAGCTGGTGAATCAAAATCCGAAGTAAATCGAAGTCGCTGCGCGGGCCTTGCGCGTCCACTGCGCGGCGCACCATCTGGATTTCGCCGGCCGTATTCGTCAGCGTGCCGTCCTTTTCATAAGTTGACGCGGCGGGCAAAATCACGTCGGCTCGCTGGGCCGTTTCGGTCATGAACATGTCCTGCACGACGAGCAAATCGACGCCGGCAAGTTTGTCGGGCGCTTTCACGCCGAAGGTTTTTACCGGATTCGCGCCGACGATGTAAAGGGCCTTAAGCTTGCCATCGAGAGCCGCCTGCATCATTTGGCGTACATTCATTCCGGCGGCCGCGGGAATTTCCTTGCCCCAGAGTTTGCTGAAGCGCGCGCGTTCGGTCGCATCCGCAAGCAGCGCGTAACCCGGCAGGCGATCGGGATAAAGGCCCATATCGGCGACGCCGCGGGAGTTTGCGTAATCGCCCAAAGCCATATAGCGCGTCTGGCCGGCCAGGTTCGAGCCGAATTTCACGAGATCGCGCACCACTGAACCGCGAATTCCCGCGCCAAAAAGGATGACGACATCTTTCTCTTTGCCAAGCGCGTCCTTCAATTCGCCGAGCTTCTTTGCCGTGTCCGCATCGAGTCCGCCGCTTCCGGCAGCGAGCCAGCGAACTGCATTTGCTTCGCCGTTCGGAGCGACCTGAACAAAGCTCGTGGCCTGCCGCTGAAGCTTAAGCGGTCCGCCGTGGATGATATAAACGCGCGTGCCATGATGGCGGACGGCCGTGCGAATCTGCCAGGCGACCAGCGGATTTTGCTGTGTCGCGTCGTTGCCGATGAGCAGGATTGCGCCGGCGCTATCGATCTGCGCCATGGTAGCCATGGAATCTTTTGCTTTCGCCCCGAGCGCAGTGGCTAAGCCGGCATAATCCGCTGTGCGGTGATGATCGATGTTGTTCGTGCCCAGCGTCGCGCGCGCAAAGCGATTGAGGAGGTAATTCTCCTCGTTCGTCGTGTGGTTCGAGCCAATCACGCCTATGGCCGCGCCGCCATGCGCTTCGTGCACTTGCTTCAGCCGCCGTGCGATTTCCTCGATCGCATCTTCCCAGCTGGCCGGTTCGAGCGTGCCGTTCTTGCGAACCAGCGGCTGGCGAATGCGCTCGGCATGGAACGTGAAATCGTGTCCGAAGCGGCCCTTAGCACAGAGAAATTCGCCATTCACGCCCGAATGGTCGCGATTATTTGCGCGAAGGATTTCGTTGTTGCGAATCGAGAGTGTCGTCTTGCAGCCATTCGAGCAATGCGCGCACGCGGTGCCGAAATACTTCATTTCCCATGGCCGCGTCTGGTAGCGATAGGTTCCGCTGGTGAGCGCGCCGACGGGGCAAATATCAATGCACGCGCCGCATTCCTCGCAGGCGAGCTGGCCGGAGTTGTTGGGAATGATGACGGATTTCACGCCACGCGCGCCGACGCCCAGCGCTTTTACGTCCATGCCTTCATCGCAGACGCGCACGCACCGAAAACAGAGAATGCATCGCGGTGCGTCGTAATAAACAATCGGCGACCACTTCTCCTCGGGATAGTGCAGCTTTTCCTCGACAAAACGGCTGTAATCGATGCCGTAGGTAAAGGTCATGTCCTGCAATTCGCACTCGCCGCCTTTGTCGCAGACCGGGCAATCGAGCGGATGGTTCGTCAGGACAAACTCGAGCATGTCTTTGCGCGCTTTGTGCACCGCGGGCGAGTCGGCGTGAACCACCATGCCATCTTCGGCGACAAGCGTGCACGCGGGAGCCATCTTGCGCTGTTTTTCGACTTCCACAAGGCACATGCGGCATGCGGCCTGGAGCGCAAGTCCCGGGTAATAGCAGAACGACGGGATTTCAATGCCCGCTTGCTTGGCTGCTTCGATGACCAGCGTTCCCTTGGGGACTGTAAGCTTCTGGCCATTTAGTGTGAACGAGATCGTTTGTGTTTGCGTTTCCGCCATGGTTTTCTCGAGATCCTGTTTCTCCTGCGCTCCTAGTGCGACATCGCCAGCACGTCGGCCGGCTTGTACGGGCATTTGCCCTTCAAATGATCCTCGAATTCGTTGCGCCACTTGCGCACGATGCTCATCGTCGGCAGCGCCGCGGCGTCACCGAGCGCACAGTGCGTCTTGCCGAGCATATTTTCCGAAACTTCATCGATAAGCGGAATGTCTTCCGTCCGTCCGCCACCTTCGTGGAAGCGGTCCAGCATTTTGCGCAGCCATGCTGTGCCTTCGCGGCAGGGAATGCACCAGCCGCAAGATTCATGCGCGTAGAAATGCATGATGCGCCGCGCGACGTCGACCATACAGGTCTGATCGTCAATTACGACGAGCCCGCCCGAACCGAGCATCGAACCGATTTTCGCCACCGAGTCGTAATCCATGGCCACATCGCATTCTTCCGCAGACAGCAGCGGGCAGGAACTTCCACCGGGAATCACCGCTTTGAGCTTTCTCCCGTTGGCAATTCCCCCGGCAACTTCATTAATCATGCGGTTCAAATTGAATCCGAGCGGCAATTCGTAAATGCCGGGATTGTTCACATGTCCGGAAATCGAATAGAGACGCGTGCCGCCATTTTTGGGAACGCCAAGCGAGGAATACCAATCGCCGCCTTTGCGAATAATCAACGGCACGGTGCTGAGCGTTTCGACGTTGTTCACGACCGTCGGACATTGATACAGACCCGCCGTAGCAGGGAAGGGCGGCTTGATGCGCGGATAGCCGCGCTTGCCTTCGAGCGAATCGAGCAAGGCCGTTTCTTCGCCGCATTCGTAGGCGCCCGCGCCCGTATGCGTGCAGACTTCGAAATCGAATCCCGTGCCGAGAATATTCTTGCCGAGGTAGCCCGCCTTGTACGCTTCCTCGATGGCCGCGTCGACAATGTCCAAAATGTAGCGATACTCGCCGCGGACATAAATGTAGCCCTGATGCGAGCCAATCGCTTTGCCGGCAATGACCATACCCTCGATCAGGGCGTGCGGATCCATTTCCATCAGCGGCCGGTCTTTGCTCGTGCCCGGCTCGCTTTCGTCCGCATTGGCGACAACGTATTTGGGCTTCGGCGAATTCTTCGGCACGAATGCCCATTTCATGCCCGTCGGGAAACCCGCTCCGCCGCGTCCGCGCAGATTCGACTTTTTCATTTCGTCGATGATCTGGTCGGGCGTCATGTCCTTCAGCGCCTTCTTCAACGCCGCGTAGCCTTCGTTCTGTTCGTAGACCTTCAGCGTGCGCGAATCGCGTATGCCAAACCGCTGGCTGATGACGCGGACTTCCGCAGGATGCGGTTCATGCAGCGCGCCGGAAATGACGGGAACGGGCGCCGGCTTCCGCCCGGCGGCGAACTGGTCGAGAATGGCATCTACTTTCGACGGCGTCAGATCTTCATAAAAATCATAATTGACCTGCATCGCCGGAGCGCCGGAGCACGCTCCAATGCATTCGACTTCTTCGAGAGAAAAAATACCATTGGGCGTCGTCTGGCGATTGCCGATGCCCAGCCGCTTCTCCACATGCGCCATGATTTCAAATCCACCACGCAACTGGCAGGAGATATTCGTGCAGACCTGCACGTGGAATTTTCCGGCGGGCTTGCGGCGAAGCATCGAATAGTACTCGAGAGTTTCCGTCACCTCGGTCATGTTCATGTCGAGGCGCCGCGCGATTTCGCCGAGGATTTCATCGCTCAGATGGCCGTATTCGTCCTGCGCATACATCATCATCGGGATGACGGCGGAACGCTTCACCGGATAGCGGCCAACGAGCTGCTGAAACTTCGCGTCGAGTTGAGCGGACAATTGCATTAGCGGTCGACTTCTCCCAGAACGATATCAATCGTGCCGATGCTGGCCACCACGTCGGCGATCAGCTTGCCCACCACCAGATGGGGCAGTGCTTGCAGGTTGACGAACGACGGCGAACGCACTTTCACGCGATACGGCCGGTTTGAGCCATCGCTGCAAACGAAAAATCCAAGCTCCCCGCGTGGCGACTCAATCGCCTGATAAACCTGACCCGGTGCCGGCGTAATGCCTTCCGTCCAAATCTTGAAGTGATAAATCAGGCCCTCAATTGACGTTTTCATTTCCTCGCGCGAAGGCGGAACAAGACCGCGCACTTCCGCGCGGAACGGGCCCTGCGGCGGGATTTTCTGCATCGCCTGGCGGCAAATCTTCACGCTTTCGCGCATCTCGCCGAGCCGCACGAGATATCGTGCGTAAACATCACCTGCGGTCTGCGTTTGCACCTTGAAGTCGAAATCCTCGTAGCTCGAATACGGAAAATACTTGCGAATATCGTAATCGCTGCCGCTGCCGCGCAGAGAAGGTCCGGAAACCGCCATGGCGATAGCATCATCGAGCTTGAGCACGCCCACACCTTGTGTGCGCAGCTTCCAGATGGGATTTTCTGTCAGCAGATCTTCATACTCGGCCAGATGCCCCGGAAAAGTGTCGAGAAACCCGGAAATCCAATCGAGGTAACCCGGCGGTGGTTCAAGCGCTAGTCCCCCGATGCGGAAATAACTGGTCATCATTCGCTGGCCTGAAATCGCTTCGAAAATCTTGAGAATCTCTTCGCGCTCTCGGAAGCAGTAGAGGAAAACGCTCATCGCCCCCAGATCAATCGCGTGCGTCCCCAGCCAGACGAGATGCGATGCGATGCGCGTCATTTCCGTCAGTAGGACGCGTATATACTGCGCGCGTTTCGGAACTTCGATACCCGCTAGCTTTTCTACCGCGAGGCAATAGCCTAAATTATTGGAGAGGTTCGCGAGATAATCGATGCGATCGGTCAACGGGATGCATTGCGAATAGGTCAATTTCTCGCAGTTTTTCTCGATCCCCGTGTGCAGGTAACCGATGACCGGTTCGGCCTTGATCACGATTTCGCCATCAAGCTCCAGAATCACGCGAAGAACGCCGTGGGTCGACGGGTGCTGCGGGCCCATATTGAGGACCATCGTCTTCGCTTTGCCGCTGGCGGTTTGCACAGTCGTCGACATCAGCGATAACCCTCCACGGGATAATCCTTGCGATGAGGATGGCCTTCCCAATCGTCCGGCATAAGGATGCGTGTCAAATTCGGATGCCCTTCGAAGCGCACGCCCATCAAATCCCAGATTTCGCGCTCGTGCCAATTGGCCGTCGGCCAGATTCCGGTCACGCTCGGCACAGAAGCATCTTTTGTGGTCACGCGCACTTGAAGGCGCAGACGCTGGCGATACGTCAGGCTCGTGAGGTGATAATTCACTTCAAAGCGCGGCTCGATGGGAAAGCGATCTACCGCGGTCATGTCTGAGAGAAACGCGAAATCCAGTTCTGGATCGGATTTCAGTAGTTCGGCGAGATTTAGTAGGCGGTTCCGCGGCAAAACGACTGTTGTTTCGCCACGGAAAGAAATCACTTCGGCGACCCCATTTGGGTCGCGTTCTTTCAGTTTGCGTACTGCCAGCGGGATGTCTTGCTGCTCAGCTCCCACGCTTATGATTCCGATTCCGGCGGACCGGCCTGCCGACCTATACGCAGGCTACTTCCACTCCAGTGCGCCCTTTTTCCAGAGATAAATATAACCGACCACCAAAATGAGAATATACAAGAGCATCTCAACAAAGCCGAAGAGGTTTAATTGTTTGAAAACGATCGCCCAGGGGTAAAGGAAGATCGCTTCGATATCGAACAGGATGAAAATCATCGCCACCATATAGAAATGCACGGGAAAGGGCTCGCGGGCATCGCCAGTCGGCCGAATTCCGCATTCGTATGGCTGGTCTTTCGCGCGTGATTTCAGGTGGCGTCCAACTATGGAAGAAGCAATAATAAGTACACCTGCCAGTCCTGCGGCAAGCAGGAACATGAGCAGCAAAGGAGCGTAAGCGTCGAGGTAGCTTCCGTTCATTTTCCGTGCGCTGATATAATAACGAGCAGGCACGCTCTGGTCAAATGCCGATGCAAAATTTTTTTGATGGCTCCGGACAGCGGCGGCCACAGCAGGACGGTGCGGCATAGCATGAGTTCGGGATTCAATTCGGACGTCAAGGTCGCAGCAGGCGTTTGCCACGTGCAGACGGAGGATCATGGCGAACCGGGCTGCATGATTGAAACCGTTGTCTATCATCGCGGACGAGTTCTCCACCGCCAGCTTTCCGATTATTGCGATTTGTCTGATGGCTCAGGCTTTTCGGACGATGCTGTGCGCGGCCGCGTGGAAGACCAGCATCGTGTGATCATCGAAGCGATCGAAAGTGGCCAGATTGCGATTCCTGCCGCGTCTGGCAACGCCACGCGCTCCTTCACGGATGCGGTTCAAGTTCGTTTGCGGAATGGAAATGCCTGGTTGTCTCGCGGCCAGGCTTCGCTGGAAGTGGAAGTTCTGCGCCGCAGCGACAGCCGGCCAATTGCCAACGCCAAAGTCGAGGCAAAGCTTTCGGGCTCGGAACAGAACGCCGGCGCCGCTGCGAATACCGGAAACGACGGAATTGCGCGTTTGCAGTTTGCGATCCCGCCGCTCACCGCCCCGCGTGTGGAACTCGTGATTCGTGCCGAGGCGAATAACGGCAGCGGCGAAGTCCGGTATGCGATGCGCTCCCGGACCAAACCATCATCTCCGGAGTCATAATTTTGAGTAGCACAACGAAGACCGAAATCAACGTTACGATCAATGGCGAGGCGCGCGAAGTTCCCCCGAGGCTCACTGTCGCCGCTCTTCTCGCTCATCTGGAGATCGACGGGCGCGTAGCCATTGAGCGGAATCGCGATATTTTGCCCCGCGCACAATGGCAGGAAACTGCGGTATGCGCCGGAGACAACTTCGAAATCGTTCACTTTGTTGGCGGCGGATGAATTCTCCGGAGCGAGAACTTCGCGGCCTTTGCTAAATTCCTTCCAATAGGTGTCCGAGCTTCATTTTCTTGGTCAGCAGATAACGCCGCGAGCGGTGTGTCGTCGGGGGCTGGCAGGGGACTCGTTCAACCACCTGCACGCCGGATTTTTCGAGCTGTTGCGCCTTATCCGGATTGTTCGACATCAGCCGTACGGCACGGACACCAAGTAATTTGAGCGCCTCAGCGCAAAACCGATAATCGCGATGATCCGCTTCGAATCCGAGTTTGCGGTTTGCATCCACTGTGTCCATGCCGCGATCCTGTAGCTCGTAGGCCTTCAACTTGTTCATCAGCCCGATTCCGCGGCCTTCCTGCGGCAGGTAAATCACAATGCCACTGCGCGCACGGCCGGTCTGCCGCAAAGCCATTTCAAGCTGCGCGCGGCAATCACAACGCTCGGAATGAAATACGTCGCCTGTCAGACACTGCGAGTGGATACGCACCAGCGGCGCAACTCCTCGCTTTACTTGGCCATGCTGCAGCGCCACCGCGCTCTCCGTCGGCTTCGCGCCTTCGATTCCGATGATCGTGAACTTGCCGTATTGTGTCGGCAGTTCCGCCCGCGCCACGATGCGTGGCTTGCTTGATTTGTTCTTGCGCGCCATCAGTGAAGTCCGTCGCTCGTTTCAGAATTCGTCAGTATAGCAAATTAAATTGCAGCGGGGCCTGTGGCGGGGGGAATTTCAAATGACTGCCTCGGTGATGGAAGAAACCAACTCGGGAATTTCAATGCGGATTTGCGTGCCAATGCCTTCCTGGCTTTTGATATCCATGTGGAACTGATCGCCGTATAGCAAGCGCAGGCGCTCGCGAACATTGCTGATGCCGATACCTTCGCTATAGATCTGAGTCAGTCGCTCGGCAGGAATGCCCATTCCGTTGTCGTCGATCTCGATCGCCAGATGGCCGTCGTTCATGCGCGTACGCAACCGGATTTCGCCGCCTTCGAGTTTCGGCGCCAATCCGTGCCGGATGGCATTCTCGATAATCGGCTGGAGCAACATGCTCGGAACAAATGCATCCAGGGTGCTCTCCTCGATTTCCTTGAAAAATTGCAGTTTGTCGCGCCCGAATCGCGCGACTTCGATGTCGAGGTAGTCATCCACGAAATCGAGCTCATCGCGCAACGGAACGAACGTTTCATGCTTGCGCAGCAGGCGCCGCAGAATGTTCGAGAGTTTCAGCACAACGATTCGTGCCATATCGGGGTCGTAGCGTACCAGCGAAGAAACCGTATTCAGCGTATTGAAAAGGAAATGTGGATTGATTTGTCTCGAAAGCGCGTCCATGCGCGCTTTCAGCAGCAGTTGCTGATTCTGCTCGAGGTTCATTTCGATGCGCGTGTTGTTCCAGATTTTCACTGGCATTGCCACGCACATCACCGTCGCCAGGACGATCAGAAACAACCATGGCCATTTCGGGTATGGCAGTGTGTACATCCACGTCGATGGCACGGCGCGCGCCAGCATGTAGCGCCCAAATTCCAGAACGATGCATGTTCCCAGAGACACCATCGCCCAGTTGATTTGGCCGTGGCGAGCCAACCGCCAAAGCGATTTCGGAATATTCAGGAAAAGGAACGGCCCGAAATGCCAGAC
>JASHRL010000379.1 GCA_030037355.1 Candidatus Acidiferrales bacterium
CTAGAGCCGAGAGCGCGCTCACCGCGGCCAGCGTCAAAAATACACCGTGCCAGCCGAATCGTACACTGACGCGCGCGGCGCCATAGCCGGCGAGCACTCCGCCCAGATAGCCCACGCCATCAATGATCCCCGAGGAAGCGGCGCTGGCCTCTTTTCCGCCGAAGTCCATCGCAAACGCTCCCGCGAGATAGGAATACGGTCCGAGCAAACAAAATGCAGCCACCCCAACCAGCGCCATCGGAATCAGGGACGTTGACTCTGCGCGCGGTAGAAAGGCCAGGAAGATTAGCGTAACGACTGTGGCCGCCAATCCGACAAACATAATCATCGAGCGTCCTGTCACGCCGAGTTTGTCGCTCGCCCATCCGGTAATCAGTACGGAAGCCGCGCCGATGGCCGGAAAGATCGCGCTCATGTTCGCGGCTCTGCCCGCGCTGTAGCCAAAATAGTTGTGGAAATAGAGCGGAGTCCAGGTGTTGAACGTCTCGCGAATAATCGTGCATCCCAGCGAGAGCGAGCAGACCAGCAGGAAAGGAATGCTCGAAAGCAAAGGCCTCACAAGCGCCCAGAAGTTGCCGGGTTTTCCTTCGCTTCCGGCGAACAGATTCAGCGGATTCACCTCCGGCTCGGAGAAGCCGACCTCGACCCGTGACTCGCGCAGAAAAAGCAGGTTCGCAACGAGCATGATTCCTGCGACGCCGGCCGCAAAATAAAATAGCTGCCGCCATCCGTATCCATGGCGGATGAGCGCGCCCATCCAGCGCCGCGCCACGGCATCGCCGATCAGAAAACTGAGGCTCATAATGGCCATAATCGTGCCGTACGAAGAATAGCGAAACCACTTCGAGCAGACTTTGACCAGTCCCGCCCAGCCAATCGATTGCGTCAGCCGGTTGCCGATCCACGCGATGGTGAACATCGGCAGAGCTCCGCCCGAAGCGAAAAGCAAAGTGAACGCAATCGCGCCGCCCAGCCCGAATGTGAAACTTCGTTTTCCACCCCAGAGATCTCCCAGTCCCGTCAGGAACAGCTTGCCGACTGCGTAGCCCAGCACTCCGAGGGATGCAATCAGTCCCAGACGGACCGTCGCCACATCGTTGCTCATCCCGCGTGCATGAAGATGATTGACGAGCAGCGGCATCGCGACAGAAAGATCGGAGCGGCAAAAATAATACGCGGCATAGCCTGCGAAGAGCAGCGCTACGGTGACCGTCTGCCGGAAGCGCAGTCGCCCTTCGGCAGCACGCGCTGGCGCGTGCGTGGGCTCCGAGGATTGGCTCATGTTACTTCGCTACGGAGCGGCGGGAATTTGCAGTCGAAAGCAATCGAGCGTCAATGTCATCCAACACACTTTCCAAATCCGCCAGAGTATCCACAATGTAGTGCGCGCCTGCCTGCTCCAGCTCCTTGCGCGCCTGAACCAGGCGAGATTGTCGTTCTTCCTGCGGAAGAGCTTCAAATTCCTTCAGAGTCGCTCCAATTCCGTTACCTGTGCCGGCTACTCCAATGGCCCACGCGCCCGCGTTCAATCCTTCTTCGATATCGGCGGGCGTGTCGCCAACTTTCGCGATGGAAGCCAGCGGATAGACTTGCAGCCTGACCGCGCATTCATAAATCATGAACGGCGCAGGCCGTCCCGCACCGACATCTTCCGGAGACAGGCTGCAATCGGGCCGGTAGCCGGCCTTCGCGCTTTTTTCCGCCAGCACATCCAGCATCGCTCGCGTATAGCCGGTCGTCGATCCGATCTTCAAGTCGCGCTGGCGGAAACGCTTGATGCAGTCCAGAACGCCCGGAATCAGTTCCGAATATTCGCTCAAGCACGAAAGCTGCCGTGGAATGAACCGCTGATACATCTCCTCGACATCCGCATCCGATGGCGCGCGGCCTTTTTGTGCCTGCCAGGCTTCGCGAACCTTCGCCATCGCAAAAAGTCTCTGGACGTGATCTTTCTTGGGCAATCCCATATCCCGTCGGATTTCCGCATCACTCAATTCCACGCCAGCTTCGCCAAACACTTGTTGCAGCGTGCGCGCAGGCGCCACGCTCCCAAAATCAACCGTCGTTCCAGCCCAATCCAACACCACCGCCTTGAGCTTTGCTGCATGAGCCGTTTCCGGAGGAATCTGTATGTTAAGGAGTTTCACGCCGCCACGCCTGTTTCCTGCAGAGTCTGTTCCGCGATGCCGAAGGACATGGTCATCCCGATTCCTGTCGTCACCGTAACCACGCGAACTCCTTTGACCGGCGAAAAATCCATATACGCGTGGCCCGGATGCTTGGCATAAACGCCATGCCAGTATTCGGCAATCTCCAGGCTCGGCGCCCGCAAGTATTGCCGCGCGTAATCCAAAATCAGCCGGTTGACGACGGATTTATCGAATATATCAACCGCCAGGCCATATTCATGGCTGTCGCCGATCGTCAGTTCCCCCGAGCGGTTCTGCGATACCATCACGTGAATTCCCCAGCGCTCGAATTCCGGAGTTTCCCGTTCGATTCGCTCTTTCAATGCCCGCAAACTCGTGCACACCTGAAACGTCGGGTAGTGTTTGAATGTCAGGCCGAAGGCCAGTGAAGGTCCCAGCTCCCATCCCTGCGGCTGCGCCACGGTGCGCATCATCTGCAATTTGCACCGCGTCAGCTCTTTCTGGCGGAAATGCTCTGGAAATAAACTCTGAAAATCGTCGCCGCTCGCGACAATGATCGACTCCGCTTCCCATCGCCCGTCCGCGGTTTCCACCACTGAGCTATCGACGCCGTGCACCGCCGTGTTGAAGAAAAATTGAACGCCGTAACGTTCCGTGAGAAATGCAGGCAGGCTTCGCACAACTTGCCGTGGGTCCACCGTCAATTCCGTCGGGCTCCAAAGTGCGCCCAGCAATCCCTCCGGACGGATCGCCCGGCTCCGTTCGAGCGTTTCCTGCGCGTTGAGCCAAGCGCACTCGTATCCAAGAGTTCGCGCCTTATCGTTGAACTCGCGGCCCACCGCGGCTTCATCTTCGCGGTAGGCCACATGAAGGGAACCCGTGGCCAGGAAAGGCACCTTTGCTTGCTCCAGGACCTCAACCCAGATCTGCCGGCTCCGCAGCGCTGTTTCATGCAGTTTTCCGGCAGGCTGGCCAATCGGCCAAATCATACCGAAATTTCGCACCGACGCCCCATTCGCCGCCGGGTTCCGCTCGAAGACCGCCACGCTTCGGCCCGATCGCGCGGCAAGATACGCATGCGCGAGACCCACAATCCCCGCTCCCACGATGGCGATATCTGTTTTCCTAAGGTTCATTGCTGGCCTGACCTGCGTGCGGACGTTTCGAACATGGCGCAGCCGCTCTTATCTGGAGACTCTCGCGCTGCACTATCTCGCAGTGTCGTGAACTTTTCAAGTCGTTGCCAGACCGGGATGCGAACAAGCCGCGCACCTAGAGCCGGTTGTTCAGCCCCTGCGCGGCGACAACGGCGCCGGTCGTGTTGCGGACCACTCCCTCGACTCGAATTCCGTCGGACGAAGCAAATCATTCTAAATCAATTCGGTTTTGCATTTTCATTTTGCTTGCGCTGGACGAAGCGCATCTCATTGCATGAACTCTCGAGAAACGACGGGGGCTTTGCTGGGCGCGGCTCGCGAGCACACTTTGAGGTCTAGGACGGATAAAGGGCAAGCTGGCGGCGCTTTTGGATTGAAAAATTCCTGCGACGAAATCTGTTAGCCCGAAACTACTGCCGCGTCATCAGCATCTGGAACATCATGCGTTCTTTCCCGCCTTCGTCGACTAAGTAATGAGTGTAGACGAGAACCTGGCCGTCTTTCTCCAGGTGCGCGCGGGCGACGGTTTTGCGCCCGGGAGTGTCATTATCGAGAGAAGTGGCCCACAGCACGATGTTCTTGCCGTCGAACGTCCCGTCGCTTTGGCGGATCGACATCTCCGTTCGCCGCGAGTCGAACCACACGGTCGTGAAGCGGTTCGTCTTTGGATCGAAGCCGGAGATTCCCGTGCCGCTGGTCTTCGTGCCGTCAGCATTGAAGAAAGTGAAATCCGACTCCAGAAACTTGCCGTCCTTCACCATGAACTGTTTACACGTACCCTTGGTCACCCTGGGCTCGCCTTTTCC
>JASHRL010000380.1 GCA_030037355.1 Candidatus Acidiferrales bacterium
TTTGCAGTGCGGCGGGAAAATCGAAGAGACGCGGACGATATTGCATGCGGCAATGCCCGCGTTGCGCAGGGCGAGCTCGAAGCTCGATAGCCGCTCCCGGTGTTTTCCGACGCCTTTGGTGAGGAAAATTTTCTTAGCGACGAACGCCATGAACCTTGCCGGGTTGCGGTGCCTCCATCAGGAGATTCGCAAGATGAGCGAGGGCAAAAAGTAACAAGAAGCGATGGGGGTGTCAATCCTTATTCGCATCGCCGCGCGTTTTCGTGTTCACTCATACGACGCATTCTACGGCTTCGTTGGCAGCGTTGTCCGCCGCTGCTCCAGCGAACGCGCTTGATTGAAGATCGCGTCGCGCGCCGCGTCGGGAACGATCCGCCAGTTTTCGTCTGCTGTATCCGGGAACTCTTTCGTCTTTTCGAGATAGTCGATAATCAAATCGCGGACTTCCTCATGCGAGCGATAAACAACCGGCAATCCTTGAAAGACCGAATATCCGCCTCCGCCCGTGTAGCGATAGTTGTTGATGGCCACGCGCAGCTTTTGATCCGCTGCGAGCGGCTTCCCATGATACATGAGATTGACGATGCGGCCGCCCACCGGCTGCGTCAAATCCATTTCATACGACACGCCTTCCGCCGCGTCCGCATCGTAGCCCGGCAAGCGCAAGGGCCTTCCGCTCGCGTTCGGCCACGCAGGGAAAAAGCTCGCGGCGTGCTCGAGCGCGTCCTTGAGCTGCGCTCCGGTCATCTCGACGGCATAGAGCGTGTTCTCGTAGGGATAAATTCCAAATGCATCGCGAATCGTAATCGTGCCCGCGGCGACATGCACGCTCGGAATGAAAAGCGTCGCCAGCGAAACATCCGCATGCGCGTCGCGTAGCTGCACGCGCTGAATCAAATCGACCAGAGGATCAGGTTCATAGCGCGAAAAAGATCCGCTGAGAGCTTTATCGTTTGTGTCGAGCGGCGTGTCGAGATATTTCTCGACTTTCTCGCGATACGGTTCAAGCAGCTTCACAATCGCCGAGTCTTCCGGCGTATCCGGCGTCGGGTGGATCGTCGTCGAATGCTTGGCGATGACGTGCCATCCCTTTTCCGCTGTGCCCTGCAACGCCACGTCCACGCGCGCCAGCGAGCCGCCCCAGTTTTTCGCCTGTGTGAGCAGCACGCCATTCACGGTCAGTTCCGGCATTTCTTCGTGCGTGTGTCCGTAAAGAATCACGTCGATGCCGGGAACTTCCTGTGCCAGCTCCCACGTCGCGTTTTCGTTCACGCCGACGAGATCGGAAGAAAATATCTGGCCCGTTTTCGGATTGCGGTCGATCCCCGAATGGATGATGACGACGAGCAAATCGCATTTCGCGCGCACCTGCGGAATCACGCGCCGCGCAGCATCTACAATCGGCTCAAATGTGTAACCGCGATAGTGTGAGGGAATTTCCCAGCGCGGCACGCCCGGCGTCACAAATCCCACGATGCCCACGCGCACGCCCGCGATTTTCTTGATGATGTACGGTTGGATGTACGGCACGCCGCTCGTGTATGTCTCCTTCAAATTCGCCGCCAGCCACGGAAAATGCGATTCGCGCTTGGCTTTCCACATTTCCGTTTCGCCGAAATTGAATTCGTGATTTCCAACGGCCATCGCGTCGTAGTGCAGCGCGTTGAACGCTGCAATTTCCGGATTCGGCACGGTCGTGTCTTTTTCCGCGAAGTAATACGCCATCGGCGTGCCTTCGGTGGTGTCTCCGGAATCGAGCAGCAGGACATTCGGAGCGCTCGCGCGAACCTGCTGAATAAGCGTCGCAATTTTCGCCAGCCCGCCGTTCACCGGCTTGTTCGTCAAATCGTCCCACGCGAGCAGATGCCCATGCGTGTCGGTCGTTCCGAGCAGCGTAATCCGCACCACGTCCTTAGGTTTGTCGATGATTTGCGCGTGAGCGGGGAAGGGCCGTGTCCATCGCAACGCACCGGCCAGGAGGGCCAGGCACGCAACAGTCGTCAAGACGCGCTTTTTACGTGTCATCGCCGGTCGAGTATCTCACAAGCTGGCCGCACCTTGGTGTTTCTGCTGTGTGAAAAGAGTGCGACAAACGCAAATCTCACGGAAGTGCCTATTCTTCGCGGATAGCAACCACCGGAGCAATTGTAGCCGCAGTGACAACCAATTGCTTCAGGTCCTGTTGCGAAAAATCAGCGGCGTCTGCCGGATTCCTTGCTTTGCGTGAAATCTGCAGCGCTCCGATCACATCCTGGTCTTTCAGAATCGGCGCGCTCATGATTTTCTGAATCGGCTCGCCGCGCTCTTCTTTGAGCCGCACGGATTCGAACACCGAGGCATGCGGAACGACATTGAAGCGGTTGATGAGTTCCGGCCGCCGGTCGCGCACCGTTCGAGCCGCCAGCGCCGTTGTGCTCGTGAGCGGAATTTGCCCCACGCTTTTCAATTGCTCGGGGACGCGGAAAAACAGAAATCTTCGGTCTGGCGTAAGCGAAAGAATGGCAACTTCGTCCGGATTGACCTTAAAGATGCGGCTAACCGCGTCCGCTACTTTTGTCAGATTCGCGCCATCCAGTTTTTGTCCTGCCGCTATCATGCCGCGAACCAGCACTTCAAGTTCTGTAACTGCCACAATAGACATGGCAAAAAGTCTAGCCTATCTTCGCGCGGAAAGATTTTGCCTGTTCCCGTCTTGCAAACATTTTCGTCGCTGTCTATACTGAACCGTTTGCGGGAATTTTTGCGCGCCTGCAATCGGCTCGTTGTTCGGGTCAGTTCACGTTCCTGCGAGAATTTTTTCGGAGAGTGGATGTCGAGCACGTCCTCGAAACCTGACTCCAGCTACTTCTGGGACAAACTGCATTCTCTCAGCGGCATCATCCCCATTGGCGCATTCCTTCTGGAACATTTTTTCGAAAACAGCTACGCGCT
Source organism: Candidatus Acidiferrales bacterium (assembly GCA_030037355.1). Classification (GTDB taxonomy): domain Bacteria; phylum Acidobacteriota; class Terriglobia; order Acidiferrales; family UBA7541; genus DAHUXN01. The sequence continues at coordinate 2,932 of JASHRL010000380.1, forward strand.
CGTCAGCCCCGATAAATACAATTACGTCGCTTCCAAACTCGAAACGATTCCGTGGCGCGTCGCCGTCGAATTTCTCGTTCTCTGGCTGCCCATCGCTTTTCACGGCTGCTATGGTCTTTACATCTGGTGGCGCGGCAAGACCAACGTCTGGGGCCATCCCTGGATGGCCAACTGGCTTTACACACTCCAGCGCTGGACCGGCATCATCGCCTTCGCTTACATCATTTGGCACGTCTGGCTCGAGCGTTTCGCCACGCATGGGCGCACGACCTACGCGGGCGTCGCTCACGATTTCGCGAATCCTTATTACGTGGCATTTTACGTCATCGGTATTCTGGCTGCGTCATTCCATCTTGGCAATGGCATCTGGAATTTCTGCTGTAAGTGGGGAATTGCCGTAACGCCTCGCGCGCAGCGCGCCGCCGGATGGTTCGGCGCGCTCGTCGGCGTCGCGTTTTCCGTCGCCGGATTGTTCATCATCGCGGGCTTCGTTTTCGGCTGGCATCCGTTCAGCGGTTATTTGTAAGCAAATCGTAGGGGAGGGTCTTCGGACCCTCCCGCTGCGCGTTTAAGGATTAATGAGAGAACCGAAAATCATCGTCGTCGGTGGCGGTCTCGCAGGGTTGATGGCCACGATTCGCGTGGCTGAATCCGGAGTTCCGGTCGAGCTGTTTTCGATTGTTCCTGTGAAGCGCTCGCATTCTGTTTGCGCGCAGGGCGGCATCAACGCCGCGAAAAATCTGAAGGGGGAAGGCGACTCCACCTGGATTCACTTCGACGACACGATTTACGGCGGCGATTTCCTCGCCAATCAGCCCATCGTCAAGGGCATGTGCGAAGCCGCGCCGGCCATCATCGACCTGCTCGACCGCATGGGCGTCATGTTCAATCGCACGCCGGAGGGTCTGCTCGATTTTCGCCGCTTCGGCGGCACGCTTTATCACCGCACGGCCTTCGCCGGCGCCACCACCGGCCAGCAACTGCTTTACGCGCTCGATGAGCAGGTCCGCCGTTTCGAATCCGAAGGCAAGGTCCACAAGTTCGAAGGCTGGTCATTTCTCTCTGCTGTGATCGACGAAAGCAACGTCAGCCGTGGCATCTGCGCCATGAATTTGAAAACCATGGAAGTCCGCACGTTTCCCGCCGACGCCGTGATTTTCTGCACCGGCGGCATCGGCGCGATTTTCCGCCAGACCACGAACTCCGTCGTCTGCACCGGCATGGCGCAATCCGCGCTTTTCCAGCAGGGCGTTTACTACGCCAATGGCGAATTCATCCAAGTTCATCCCACGGCGATTCCCGGCGAAGACAAATGCCGCCTGATGAGCGAATCGCTCCGCGGCGAAGGCGGCCGCGTCTGGGTGCCGCGCAAAGCCGGCGACAACCGTCCCGCGCGCTCGATTCCCGAAAAAGAGCGCTTCTATTTCCTTGAAGAGTGGTATCCGAAGTACGGCAATCTCGTTCCGCGCGATGTCGCCACACGCGCAATCTACAAAATCGTCTTCGAAGAAAAACTCAGTTTGCCCGGAATGAACGCGGTCTATCTCGATCTCACGCATCTCCCGCGCGAGATGCTCGACCGCAAACTCGAAGGCGTCCTCGAAATCTACCAAAAATTCGTCGGCCCGGATCCACGCGAAGAGCCCATGAAGGTTTTTCCCGCTATGCACTACACGATGGGCGGCCTGTGGATCGACAGCGAACATCAGGCCACGAACATCCCCGGAATCTACGCCGCCGGCGAGTGCGAATATCAGTATCACGGCGCGAATCGCCTCGGTGCGAATTCGCTCGTCTCCTGCATTTATGGCGGCATGGTCGCTGGCCCCGCTGCCGTGAAATATGCGCGCAATCTCGAAAAAGGCTGCGACGCCACGCCCGAAAGTGTTTTCTACGCTGAAGCCAGCCGCCAGCGCGAAGCCAACGACAGTCTCCTGCATAGCCAGGGCACCGAAAATCCCATGACCATCTGGAAAGAGCTTGGCGATCTGATGACCGAGCACGTCACCGTCGTGCGCTACAACGCCAATCTTCAGAAGGCGCTCACGAAGCTCGACGAGCTGTACGAGCGCTTCCGCCGCGTCAATCTCGCCGATCGCACGCAGTGGTCGAATCAAACTTTGCAGTTCACGCGCGAGCTTGGCAACATGCTGATTCTCTCGAAGGTTATCGCCATGGGCGCTCTGGCGCGCAACGAAACCCGCGGCGCGCATTACAAGCCCGAATTTCCGGAGCGCGACGACAAGAATTGGCTGAAGACAACGAAGGCCAGTTGGAACGGCGGCAAAATCAAACTCGACTACGAGCCCGTGGATATTTCGCTTCTGCCGCCCCGCGCGCGCAAGTATTGAGGAGGGTGACGGCCATGGAGATTCGAAGAGTTGGCTCGCAGCCTTCCACCGAGGGGCCGTCGGACTGGTTCACGGGCACTGTCCGCATCGATCCGCTCTTTCAAGCGCCGGATCCCGCGCTTGTTCAAGGAGCGAGCGTGACCTTCGAGCCCGGCGCGCGCACAGCGTGGCATACGCATCCGCTCGGTCAGACTCTCATCGTCACGGCCGGCTGCGGATGGACGCAGCGCGAGGGTGGGCCGGTCGAGGAAATCCGGCCCGGCGATGTCGTCTGGATTGCGCCTGCGGAAAAGCATTGGCATGGCGCCACGCCAAC
>JASHRL010000043.1 GCA_030037355.1 Candidatus Acidiferrales bacterium
CTTGAACCATTTCTACGACGCGACCCATCCTGACGCGACGCACGACAATCTCGGCCCGAAACCAAATGGGCAGCGCATCTTCTATCGAAGCGATCATTACAACTTCGCCAAAATGGGAATCCCCATCGCGTTTTTTACGGACGGGCTGCATGTGGATTATCACCGCCCTACGGATACTCCCGAGAAAATTGATTTCACGGAGATCCAGCAGGTGTCCAAGACCGTTGCCGCGGTGGCCTGGGTGCTTGGAGATCAGGCTGGCCGTCCGCATCTAAACGCGAATCTGCCCGATCAGCTTGTCAATGATATGAAAAGTGCACAGGCCGACGGCTGGGGCAGAATTACGCCGGTACTACCGCCGCTGCCAGGCGAACCGTTCTAGAAGAGCACGAGGGAGTCAATCGGCGCGAACGTTTCTGAGGAATTGGCGATAATTCCATTGCATGCAGTATTCGTCCGCAGTGTTTGTGCGGCAACAGCGAGATTCTACGTGGAATTGTGGCTGTCCGTTGAGCGCGAAGCGACGAAGGCAAGGGAGACAAGATAGACCAGTATGCCCAAGCCAATCAGCGAAATTCCGATGAATGCAAACAGAACAAACGAAAGCGGGTGGTACCAAAGCAGGCTAATAATCTCGACGACCAATCCAAGAATGATGAACGCGCTCGAAATTCGCAGAAGCCGCTCCATCCCAACCTCGCTCAGTCTCATTGCCCCGGCCTCCAGAATTTGACGTGGCTTAGCTGGGCTATATTGTGCGCGGTATCATGGCATCCGCTCGTCAGGCAGGACATCTGATTGGACTTGAGCGAATCCATGACCGCCGCATGAATCTGATTTTCCTCGAAGCTTCGTGCTCCCAGATGGCAATGCAAACATTGGCTGTTTTGGTAGCCGCCGGGGATGCGAATCGGATTGGGCGGCGAGCTGACATATTGCATATAGATGCGCGTTAAGCCGCGCATCTTATCCTTCAGAGGCCCATAAATCGAATAGTCAGCGTGGCACGCGTAGCAGGCCTCGTCCGCCGGTACGCGGTGATTTTGAAAATGCTGTGCAGGAAGGTAGCTGGGATCATCGACGTACAGGCTTTGCCCGTAGGGAACCATGGCGTGGCACGAGATGCAGAACTGCGTTTGCTCCGAGCGTTGCATGTGCGTATTCATTCCGCCCACGATGCAAAGAAAAGGAAGAGCGCAAAGGCCGATAAAAGCCAAAATCTTCCATCCCGTGCCCGCTGTCACTGAGGGACGAATCAGGAAAATGGAGGCGAGGATGATGCTGAGCACAATCTGGACAACCAGCATGGCGATCACGGCTTCTCCCACCCAGCCCTAGACTAGGCTATTCCTGCCCCGGAAATAAGGATTCCCTCATTACGCCGAGGGTATTCCACGATAGCTTTTGGTCTTTGTCTGTGACGTCAGTCACACACCTGCCCGCAGCGCAGACGCCCGCAAAAATGAGTTTGAATTGGGAGCAGAATTGCCTCGTCGCGAACTGTTCTGTACTACCTCCATGTCAAAGGATCGCCGTTCCGAATCTATACCTCGGTTTTGACGATTCGCGATTGCAGCGCGGAAGGCGAAACGATTGTCCCGTGCGAGGGATGTTGCTCGCGATTCCCGTCCAAAATGGTGGCCCCGCGAGAAAACGGGCAATTAATTTTCCCTCGATAGGTGTATTCTGGCGCGCGGTTGTGAAGGAGCAAGGCCATTCGTACATACAATCTGGCCCTGGTCGGATTCGGAAATGTCGGTAAGGAATTCGTGCGGCTGCTTGCTGCGAAAGAGGCCACGCTCCGCCATGAATTTGGAATCGAATGGAAATTGACCGGCGTGGCGTCGCGGCGCATCGGTTGGGTCGCTGAAGCGAAGGGTCTCGATCCCATCGCCGCGCTCGGCCACGGCTTTCCTAAAGCGCCTGAAGGCACCGCCCCGCGCAATGTGCGCGAATGGCTCACAGCAGCGCGGGCGGATGTTCTTTTCGAGGCTTCGTCGTTGAATCGTCACGATGGACAGCCAGCAACCGATCATCTCAAGGCCGCTCTGGAATCCGGCGCGCACGCCATCAGCGCAAACAAAGGCCCCATTGTGCATGCGTATGCAGAGCTCCGCCAATTGGCGCACGCGAAGAATCGCAAATTCCTCTTCGAGTCGACAGTGATGGATGGCGCACCGATTTTCTCGATGTTTCCGCACTCCCTGCCGGCGGTGGAGTTGCGAGGATTCCGCGGCATATTGAACTCGACAACGAACGTTGTCCTCACCGAGATGGAAAAGGGGTTGACTCTCGACGAAGCAATCAAACGGGCGCAGGAAATAGGCGTTGCGGAGACCGACCCTTCGAACGATCTTGACGGCTGGGACGCCGCCGTAAAGGTAGCTGTGCTCGTGATCGTCTTGATGGGTGTGCCGATTAAACTGGAAGACGTGGAGCGAGTGGGAATTCGTACTGTCACTCCGGAGCAGGTTGCGGCCGCGCGCGCCGCGGGCATGCGCTACAAATTGATTTGCCGCGCGGCGCGCACATCCGATGGCGGCGTGCGCGCAAGCGTGCGGCCGCAGCAGTTGCCGCTTTCCGACACGCTCGCCATGCGCGAAGGAACAACATCTGTGCTGCGATTCGATATGGATGTGTTCGGTCTTACGGTCGTGGAGCACAAGCCAGGCGTAATCGCCACGGCATACGGATTACTGGCAGATTTCATCCGCGCAGTAAAAGACTCGGCATAATACTGACGGAACGGGTCCCATGAATGCATCCTCCTCGCAGCACGGTTCCCAAACTCAGGCAGCACCTCTCGACGTCAGTTGGGTGCGCATGCAGTTTCCCTCGCTCAAGCAAGTGGTGAATGGCCACCCCGCGGCTTTTTTGGACGCGCCCGCAGGGACTCAAGTTCCGCGATGCGTAATCGACGCTGTTTGCGACTACTTTGAATCCTCGAATGCGAATACGTGCGGCGCATTCATTACCAGCCGACGCACGGATGAAATGATTGCGGCCGCGCGCCTGGCGATGGCTGACTTCTTCAACTGCGACTCGGATGAGGTTTTTTTCGGGCCGAACATGACCACAATGACGTTCGCGCTGGCCCGTGGCATTGGCCGTGATTTGCGGCCGGGCGACGAGATCGTGGTGACGATGCTCGATCACGATGCCAACGTCGCGCCCTGGCGCGCACTTGAGGAGCGCGGCGTCATTGTCCGCCAAGTGGACATCCGCGAGGACGATTGCACGCTAGACATGGCCGATTTGCGCAGGAAAATCACCGACAGGACGAAACTAATCGCGGTGGGCTATGCCTCCAACGCGGTCGGAACCGTCAATCCCGTCGAGGAGATTGTGCGGTTGGCGCACGATGCGGGTGCTTTGATTTTCATTGATGCGGTGCATTACGCACCGCATGGAACAATCGACGTGCGCAGGCTCGATTGCGATTTTCTGGCCTGCTCGCCATATAAGTTCTTCGGCCCGCACATGGGCTGCATCTATGGAAAACGCGAGCTTCTGTTGCGCTTTCGTCCCTATAAAGTCCGGCCCGCGCCGGAGACTCTGCCTGATCGTTGGGAAACTGGAACGCAGATTCACGAAGGCCTTGCCGGCGTCTCCGCAGCAGTCGACTACATCGCAAGCCTCGGCCGCCGGTGTGACCCGTCGGCCACGAATCGACGCTCCGCGATCGCGAGCGCGCATCACGCGATGCGTGAATACGAGATGCGCCTAGCGGTTCAAATGATTCCCGGTCTGCTTGAAATTCCCGGCCTGCGATTTTATGGAATTTCCGATCTCTCGCGATTTGGCGAGCGCGTGCCGACCGTTAGTGTGCGTCTGGCGAAGGGCAAGCCCCTCGATGCAGCGAAATTTCTAGGTGACCGCGGCATTTTCACCTGGGATGGCAATTACTACGCGTTGAATCTCACCGAACGCCTCGGCGTCGAAAAAGATGGCGGCCTGCTGCGCATCGGGCTCGTGCATTACAACACTGCCGAGGAGGTCGAACGTCTGCTCAGCACGCTCCGCGAATTCGCTGCATCCTGAAAACTGGCGGAGCGCTCCGCCACATTCTTGCACTTTCGTTACTCCCTCTAATCCGTGTATCCTTTGACAGCTTGGAAGTTTCTTGGCTCTGTTCGCCGCCGACAAACCTTTCGGAATCTATATGACGAGACGGCCGAAACCAATTGTGCTCACTGTGCTTGACGGCTGGGGTTACTCGCCCGAGACAAAGGGCAACGCCATCGCGCTAGCCCGCAAACCCAATTACGACTCACTGCTTAAGAAATTCCCGAACACTCTCATCCATACTTCGGGATCATTTGTCGGCCTTCCCGAGGGCCAGATGGGCAATAGCGAAGTGGGCCATTTGAATATCGGAGCGGGGCGCATCGTCCAGATGGACATCACGCGCATCGACGCGAAGATCGCGTCAGGAGAATTCTTCAAGGAACCGCTGCTGCTCGAAGCCATGCAGCGCGGCCGGGCGCATCAACTTCACCTATTGGGCCTCGTGAGCAACGGAGGCGTGCACTCGCACATCGACCACTTGTTCGCGCTTCTTCGAATGGCGAAGGAGAACAAAGTGGATCGCGTTTTCGTCCATGCATTCACGGATGGGCGTGACACGCCGCCGAATTCCGGCATCGATTTCCTGCGCCAGTTAGAGAAGAAAATGCGCGAGCTCGGGCTGGGGGAAATTGCGACCATCAGCGGTCGTTATTACGCGATGGACCGCGACAATCGCTGGGAGCGCATCGCGCAGGCCTATCGGGCGATGACGCACGGCGATGCACAGGCAAAATCCTCCGATCCGATTGCCGCAATGCGTGCGAGTTATGAAAAAGGAGTGACCGACGAATTTGTAGCGCCCGTTGTGGTCACGACGAACGCGGAGCCGGGCAAACCAGCTGTGCCGCGTGGGTTGATTCGCGATGATGATGCCGTGATTTTCTTTAACTTCCGCGCCGATCGTGCGCGCCAGATGACACGTGCGCTGGCCGAGCCAGGATTCAAGGAATTCGCGGACCCGTCGCGCCCGAAGAACTTATCTTACGTCGCGATGACGCAATATGAAAAAACGTGGCCCTGGCTGCGATATCTCCTGGGCTCGGAAAAACTCGAACATATCCTGGCGCAAGTCTTCGGTGAACTAGGTTTCAAGAATCTGCGCTGCGCAGAAACGGAGAAATACGCGCACGTGACATATTTTTTTAACGGCGGAATCGAGAAAGCCTATCCTGGAGAAGAGCGCATCCTTGTCCCGTCGCCGAAGGTTCCGACGTACGATTTGCAACCGGAAATGTCCGCCGGTGGCGTCACCGATGCCGTTGTGAAAGCCATCGAGAAGGGCGACTTCGACGCGATCATCATGAACTTCGCCAATGCGGACATGGTAGGCCACACCGGAAAACTCGAAGCTGCAATTAAAGCTGTCGAAACTGTCGACGACTGCCTGGGACTCATTTACAAATCTCTCGCGTCGCGCGGTGGGGCTTGGATTATCACTGCCGATCACGGCAACGCCGAAACCATGATTGATCCGAAGACCGGCGGTCCGCACACGTATCACACGACGAATCCTGTCCCCCTTATCTTGCTGTCGAATGACGAGCACGTGCGCCTGCGGCCCGGCGGATCGCTGCGGGATATTTCGCCGACACTTTTAGGCGTCCTGGGCATTCCCGAACCAAAGGAGATGACCGGACGCGATCTTCGCGTGCGTCCACAATGAACCTCGAAAACAAAACTTCATGACTCGAACCAAACCCGAAGAAACGAAACTGCTCATCTGCATCTGGCATAAATTCACGCTCTGGCGGCCGCCGCAGGACTTCAGCGCGAAGGTCAAGGCGCGTTGGCCAAAGATGAAAGTCGTCCATCTACAGACTTACGAAAATGTGGATCGAGAGCTGCCTGACACGGACATTCTCGTCGGCTATTCGCTGCGTCAAGATCAGTTTCATTTGGCGAAAAAACTGAAGTGGATTCACTCAACAGCAGCGGGCGTCAACCAGTTGATGTATCCGGAATTGCGCGAAAGTGGCATCGTTCTCACAAATGCGCGCGGCATTCATGCCGAGCCCATGGCCGAGCACATCCTCGGTACGATTTTGGCCGTGGCGCGGCGCTTCCCCGACGCTTTTCGCTATCAAACGCAGGCTCGCTGGGCGCAACAGGAAATCTGGGATGCAAAACCTCGGCCACTGGAATTGAAGGGTCGTATGCTTTTGATTATCGGATTCGGCTCGATCGGACGCGAACTGGCGCGGCGCATCCAGCCGATGGGGATGCGTGTCTGGGGCGTAACACGCTCTGGACAGGGTGATACGAGTCTTGCCGAGCGAATATTGCCTGCGACGGAACTTGCGAACGCACTTCCCCAGGCGGACTTTATTCTGCTATCCGCTCCCGAAACGCCCGAAACGAAGCAAATGATCGGCGCGAAGGAACTCGCGCTCATGAAGCCTACGGCGTATTTTATCAACGTGGCGCGCGGCTCGCTCGTTGATGAGGGGGCGCTGATTCATTCCCTCCTGACGCACGCGATCGCCGGCGCTGCGCTGGATGTGACCTCCGAAGAACCGCTTCCGCCCGAAAGTCCGCTCTGGAAACTCGACAATGTTTTGATCACGCCGCACGTCAGCGCCGCGACCGAGCAAATGTGGGAGAGGCAAACGAAGTTGCTGACCGATAATCTCGTGCGCTGGTTTACGGGTCAGGAGTTGAGGAACCGCATCGACCTCTCGCGCGGATATTGAACCGACTCGTGCGCAATCGAGCGCGAGAATCAGTCGGCGGGAGTCGGTGGTGGCGCGATATAGCCTTCGCGCGCATAGACAACCACCTTTTTCGGCTTTCCTTTTCGGTTCGGAATCATAAGCGGCTGTCCTTTGTCGTCCACCACCTCAACTTTGATCTTGTGGAATTTACCGTCATGAAAGGAAGCCGGCGGCGTATAGCCGATCGAATATTGATTGCGCAGGAATTGCACGATGTTGGTGAAGATATCGGGCATTTCGCCTTCAAATCGGGGGTACCAGGACATGCCGCCAGTGAGTCTGCCAAACGTATCCATTTCATTTTTCGCCTGTAGATAGCTGATGGGTTGGACCGGATTGTAAACCTCCTGCATTTCGGCCGACCCGATACAAAACACAGTCACATTCGTCTGCTTGAGCGCGTTGTATGTTTGGTCCAGATTATTCTTGCTGAATGTGTCGGCTCCCGTTCCCACCAGAAGAATCGCTTTCTTCCCGGAGACATCCTTCAGGCGGTTAATCGTATCGATCAATGCGTCGAACGTGCTCGCCTCGCTAAATCCCGGGACGAAAAGATTATTGATGGCGCTATCGATCGCCATCTTGCTGTGGGTAAAATCGACTACCACGTGAGTCTTCAAATCAAAAGTAACCAATGCAGTCCAGTCCTGCGGGCCAAGATGATCTACGAACCCGAAGGACAAATATTTCGCGATCAAGCCAAAAAATCCCGGGCGGCGATTGCTGAATTCGAGCAGCAGCACGATGGTGATCGGCGCCGTATTCGGCTCGAAATTCGTGATCGGCTCCGGCTGATTGTCATCGAAGATGCGGAAGTTCTGTTGCGTCAAGCCCTTGATGATGTTTCCGTCCTGGTCCGTGACCACCGTGTTGACCTGCACCAACTGCGACTGCACAGTCAGCGAAAACTGCGGTTGCGGATGCTGCTGCGCGGGCGGCGGCTGTTGCCCTTGCTGCGGTGGAGGTTTGATGGGTCCTTGCTGCTGCGCGAAAGATTCGCGCGGCGCAATGCAGCCCGCAACTACAAACAGCGTCACAAGCGCCGCGCGAATCACGAAGCTTTGTCGCATCGAGCTCCTACCTCCGAATACACTTGGATGACAGGACGCGCCCCCGGGATGGTCGATTCTTTCGCTACATCGCCGGCAGCCCCGCCAGCCCCATAGGAATCTGCATGATAGTATGAACTCTGCACTCTCTGCTCGAAATTTACGTCATCTCTAGGGGTGAATGGATGGGACGCAGGCTGGGGTTGATTTTTGCGCTGATTTCGGTCTTCCATGCCGCTTGCGCTAGTCCTGCGCGAGCTCAGCATCTCGGGCAAACTCCGCTGGCGTCGCCTCAAGCGCAAATCCCCGGCGTCGATTTCGGGCAATTGGATGTGGACGCGCTCGGATGGCTCCAGGGCCTCGTCCGTATCAACACGACAAATCCCCCCGGAAATGAGCTCGTCGCAGCGAAATATCTCGCAAACATTTTACAGAAGGAAGGAATCTCTGCGGACGTTTACCAGAGCACGCCCGGCCGCGGAATTATGATCGCCCGGCTTTCGGCCAGCGCGGTGCCCAATCCTTCGCGCGCGCTGCTTCTCCTCGGGCATCTCGACGTCGTCGGCGTCGACAGATCGAAATGGCAAGTCGATCCCTTCGGCGCCGTGATTCAAAACGGCTATCTATACGGCCGTGGTGCGATCGACGACAAGGGCATGACTATCGCTAACCTCGCCGTGCTCGTGGCGTTAAAGCGCGCGAATGTTCCCTTGAGCCGCGACGTGATTTTCCTCGCCGAGGGCGACGAAGAAGCTGATAGCGCAACGGGAATGAAATTTGCGGTCGATAATTACTGGGAAAAAATCGCCGCCGGCTATTCGTTGAATGAAGGGGGCAGCGTTGTCCTGAAAGATGGCAAAGTGCAGTACGTCGGGGTGCAGGCCGCGGAAAAAGTTCCTGTAAACGTCACGGTAACGGCGACAGGTACCTCCGGTCACGCCTCCGTTCCGCTGCCGGACAACGCGATCGTGCGCCTTTCGCAAGCCATTGAGAAAATCAGCTCCTACCAGGCGCCATTTCAATTAACTCCCGTGACCGAGGCATACTTCGAGCAGCTCTCGCAAGTTGCCGACCCGGAGATTGCCAAATGGATGCGCGCTCTGGATTCTCCCGTGCGCGCCGATCTCGCGGAAGAAAAAATTTCGGCTGCCAATCCTCTCTGGAACGCCATGATGCGCGACACTATCGCCCCGACGATGCTCCAGGCGGGCATACGTCCGAACGTCGTGCCGTCCGAAGCGCAGGCGACGCTGAACGTGCGTTTGCTGCCCGGAAATTCGATTGACGCTTTGCTGTTGAAACTGGGAAGCGTTGTGAAGGATCCGCAGATCCAGTTTCACGCGGACACGTCCATCGGCGAAGCCGCTCCGTCGTCTTCGCTTTCCAGCGAGCTGTTCAACACCATCCAGAAAGCATCGCAGGAAGAATTCCCCGATGCGCCCGTCGTGCCCATGATGTCGGCCGCCGCGACGGATTCCGCGTTTCTGCGCCTGCGCAACGTGCAGGCCTATGGCCTGCTGCCGTTTCCGCTCACCGAAGAAGATTCCATGCGCATGCACGGCGACAACGAGCGCATTCCTTTGGATTCCTTCGACAAGGGAATCGAATTTCTCTACCGCATTGTGGATGATTTCGTCGCGCAGAAGTGATTCGTCGCCAGCATGGGACTCTCAGGTTTCCGGAAACTTTCAGTCGATGATCAATTGACCCAGCTATCAGGCGGACGAGGCGGCTCGTCGCGATGCCGCCTTTGGTATACCTCGAATTTCCGCAGCAAGCGCCGCCGCTTCCAGTCGGAAACGCGATTCCGGTAAGAGTAAAGATACGAGCCGCGTCGCAGATACAAATACCCGACCAGCATCCCACCCAGGTGGCAAACGTGTGCAACGTTGTCTCCGCCTGCGCCCAGCGTCCCGAAAAACTCGATCACTCCCATCACGATGACAAAGGCGCGCATCGAGATGGCTACGGGGAAAGGGATCAGCAACACGCGCTGATGCGGAAACAATATCGCGGCGGCCAGCAGCACTCCGAAAATCGCACCGGAAGCGCCAATTGTGGGAATAACGGCGGTGTGCGTTCCATGCGGATCGATAATCGTCTTTACGATGACATTGATAACGCCTGCCCCGGCTCCGCACACGAAGTAATAGATGTAAAATCGCCGCCGGCCCCAAGCTCGCTCGACATCTCTCCCGAACATCCATAGAAAGAACATGTTGAGGACGATGTGCCAGATGTCTCGCGTGTCATGCAGGAACAGATATGTGAACGGCTGCCAGATCCGTAGCGCGTGCGTAACTCCGTACGGCACGAGCCCAAGATATAGTTCAACGTATCTATACTCTGCCAACGGTCCTGCGAAATGTTCCACGAGTAGCTGCAGAATATATATAACTGTGCACGCGATGATCAGAACCTTGATCGCCGGTGTGATTGACCAGTCCCAGTCGAATTGAAATCCGGATGTAGACGCGTAGCGGCGCATAGCAGGTATCTATGAAAGTGTATGCGTGCCGCCACGCGGAGTCAAAGCGTCAAGGACACAGCAGACAACTGCAAACCGTCAATTGCAAATGAAGGATCAGCGGCCGTTCAATCCATCTTTCGCCGGGCAAAATAGAATTGCGAGGCGCCGAGAAGCGCGAACATGATCACGCCAAAAAGCCGGCTGGAAGCCAGAGCGCCGAGGATTTGCGGCCCGACGTGCAGGAAATGCTCGGGCAAGAAGTGATATTTGAAATTGGGATCGCCGAAAAGGTAGATGACGATCCCGAGCAGACCGAAGATCCCTCCGCCGGCGATTAATCCGCTAGCGAAAAGAGGCCCGGGCCCAATTTCGCTTCCCGCCTCATCTTTTTTCTTCATTCCGTGTTCCGCGGCCCATCGAATCACTCCTCCCGCGAACATTGCCATGGTTGTGTCGATGGGCAAATATGCGCCCACGGCAAAGGGAAGCGAGCGCACGCCGAGCAATTCGACTGTAACAACCAGAAAAACGCCGACGAGCACAAGCCGCCACGGTAATTGCCGCTGCAAGATGCCATTGATGACCGTGGCCATGAGCCGCGCCTGCGGCGCGGAGGCTTTTTCGCTCCCGATGCCGTGCACCCACTGCAGATCGATTTCATGCGTTGCCGGATCGTAGAGGTAATTCCCGTCCGGCACGACGTGCGACCCGAGGGCGTTGAGCAAAACATATGTCTTGCCGGCGTGCGTGAAGCTCTGATTTTGGATGCCGACGCCAGAAGGCAATTGATTCACATTCACTGCGATCTGCGCAGGCTTGAACTCCTCGAGGCCTACGTTCATGAGGTTCAGCGTCGCGCCGACGGCAAAAACCGAAGTCATCACGCCGATCATCAATGCAAGCTGCTGCCGCGACGGCGTAGCGCCGACAAGGTAACCCGTTTTCAAATCCTGCGAAGTGCCACCCGCGTTGGATGACGCGATGCAGACCACCCCGCCGATTGTGATGGCCAGCGCCGAAAAAGCTCCGCCGGTCCATCCCGCGACCAGGAACATCGCACAGGTGGCCATCAGAGTTGCAATCGCCATTCCGCTGATGGGATTTGATGAATTGCCAATCAGGCCGCAGATACGCGAAGAAACCGTGACGAATAGAAAACCGAAAATCACGACGAAAACTGCCGCGATCAAATTCGAAAGCAACCCCGTCTTTGCCCCGGGAATGGGCCGCCAGGTCAGCAGCGCCCACATCATGACGATAACCGCCAGTGATCCCAGCACGACGATCTTCATGGAGAAATCGCGCTCTACGCGGCTGATCGCATCGATCGCGGAATTTACGGCGCGACTCTTGCGCACATCTTTCAGTCCGGCGCGCAGTGCAGTGACAATCGTCGGCATCGTCTTGAAAAGTGTGATCACGCCCGACGCGGCCACGGCGCCCGCACCCATAGGCCGGATGTACGCGCGATACAAATCATCCGGCGTCATCTGCCCAATCGGAATCAGGCCGGGGAAAAGCGGATGCGTCATCATGCCGCCAAAAAATTTGATCGCCGGCATCAACACAAGCCATGAGAAAACGCCTCCGGCGAAAAGCAATCCCGCAACGCGCGGCCCGATGATGTAGCCGACGCCCATGTATTCCGGCGTGATATTGGCGCGAAAGGAAGCGCCGGGAAGCCAGTCCGGCCGGTACTCCGGCGTGTCCGGCCAGAAACCCATTGTCTCCATGAGAAACGCGTACAATCCGCCGAGACCAAAACCCAAAAAGACGCGCCCTGCAAACGATCCGCCCTTATCGCCAGCGACGAGCACGTCCGCGCACGCTGTTCCCTCGGGGTAAAGAAGATTCCCGTGCTCCTTAACGATCAGCTGCCGCCGAAGCGGAATCATGAATAGAACGCCAAGCCAGCCGCCGAGCAACGCGAGAAAGAACACCGTCCAGTATTGCAGCGGAAATCCGAGGAAGATCAGCGCGGGCAGCGTGAAAATGACGCCGCCGGCGATCGACTCGCCGGCCGACCCTGTTGTCTGCACGATGTTATTTTCGAGGATTGTCGACTTGCCGAAAGCGCGAAGAATGCTGATCGAGAGAACGGCGATGGGAATCGACGCGGAAACCGTGAGGCCTGCGCGAAGGCCAACATAAACCGTGATCGCGCCAAAGAACAGCCCGGCGAAGATTCCAAGGATGATGGCGCGCGGAGTGAACTCGGCGATTGTTTTTTCTGGGGGAATGTACGGATGGAACTCGCCCGGCGGCGCAATCGAGCTCCACGGTTTGGACGCCACGCTTTCCCTCCCGTCGAAATCGCCCGGAAAACGCACGGCAAGGTAGCATTAGAAGCCGGGTGTGGCAAGCCAAACCCGGCCAATTTGGCCCATCTAATTAGGGGAAGCGAATTCCGATGAAAAGCGGTAGCTCTTCCGCGTGAGGTTACACGAAAAACTTTCAAGGTCAGAGTAAAGCAAGGATTTCGGTGCGGTCTTGCTTGGCCGAAGAAGGGAAGCTTTTCTGCATCACGCAAACCCTTGCAGCTCGGCGAAGACTAGCCCTTCGGCGACAGTTTCTCGCGCACTTTATCGCTCAATGCTTTGCCGTCGACTGCCTTGCCTTCCAGCCGCGCTCGCGCCGCCTTGATCACTGCGCCCATCTGTTTCAGCGAATCCGCCTCCGTGTCGGCAATCGCCTCCTCGACGGCACGCGAAATCTCCGCATCCGTCGGTGCCGGCGGTAGATAGCTTTCGATAATCGCGATTTCCTTGGCTTCCTTTTCGGCCAGATCGCTGCGGCCGCCCTTTGTGAACTGCTCGACCGATTCGCGCCGCTGCTTGACGAGCGTTTGCAGCGTCTGCAGCGCCTCCAGATCGTCGAGCGGCCGCATCTTCTCAATTTCTTTGTTCTTCAGCGCAGACTTCACCATTCGCAGCACGCTCAACCGCAGTTCATCCTTCTCCTTCATCGCCGCGGTCAACTCTCTCTGGATGCGCTCGGTCAGGCTCATCGTCGTTGGATTCTCCATCTAAAAGAGTAGCCGGAAAACTGTGCTTTGAGAAGTGCTCAAAGCAGCTCAGCGGAGGAAATAAACAAGCGTCGCGCCTAAAATCATGAATCCTGCGCCGAAAGAGAATCCTGCCGCCGGCGTGACGGCGCTCCATAAGGCGCCGACAACCAGGCTAGAAACAAAATCGCCAATCCCGTTGATCGCCGCGAGCGCACCAAAGCCCGTGCCGCGTATTTCGGTCATAACAAGCTCCGCGGTAAGAGATTTTTCAATGGCCTCCTGCGCGGCCATGTGAATTCCCGCAAGCCCAAACAGAATCGCCAGCGATGCCAAACTCATTGGCACAAAAATGAATCCTATGCAGGTCAGGGCACCAATTGCATACCCGACCGCGAGAAGCCCCCGCTTTCCTATGCGATCCGCAAGCGTTCCGGCAGGGTACGACACCGCAGCAAAAACGATATTGTGGAACGTATACAGACTGATCGCCAGCGCAGCCGCGCGTGCCGCACCATAGCGCGGAGTCAGGATTTGTCCGGCGCGCAAAATAAGCAGCGTCGGTGCGAAATCGCCAATCCCATGTGCAAAAACACCAACAAGAAAAGATCGAAACTTTCGGGGAAGCTGTCGCAAACCATGAATAAAACCAAATGCGCGATGCGTCGTCAGTGATTTTCCTGCGGGGACGAACCAAAAAAAACAAATCGAAGCCAGCAACCCCGGCACAATCGTCCATCGTAACGCGGCTCGCACACCGGAAATCGAAACGAGCGCCACAGCGGTGAGAGGCCCGGCGACGGCGCCGACCGTGTCCATCGCACGCTCGAAGCCGAACGCCCGCCCCAACTGCTCCGGTCGAACCGCATCGGCGAGCAACGCGTCGCGCGAAGGACTTTTTCCGCCGCGTCCCGCCCATCCCAGCGCACGCAGAAAAAGCACCGCTGGCCAGCTCTGCGCGAGGCTGTAAGCGAATGTTGTGAGCCCAACGACCAGATATCCGCTGGAAGCGACGGGCTTGCGCCAGCGCGGCCGGTCGGCGATCCAACCTCCGGCGAGTTTGCAAAAACTCGAAAGTCCGTCCGCGACGCCTTCAATCGCGCCCAGCGCAATAGCCGGCGCGCCGATGAGCGCTAGCAGAGCGGGAAGCAGCGCCGTCGCGGCTTCGTGTCCCCAGTCAGAAAAAAGATTCGCGAGCCCGATGCCAAGAATTCCCCGGGTGAGCCAGCGATTGTTTTGCGTTTCGGCGTTGCTAGATGGAGTACCCACAGAGAAAAGCTTATCGAGTTGCCCTCTGCGCGGCGCCGCGCGCAATTGGCAGCGCCAGCGCGAAAACGCGCTCGGCCCAGGCGTGCCGGTCATAGCCATCAAGCCACACAACTCGTTGGGCAACTCCGGAAAACGGCGCATCGCCAAGTAGCTCGTTCAGCAGTTCGTGGATGCGGCGCTGAAACATGCGATCTTCCGAGCGGAATCCGTCCGGCTGAATCTCTGCGGCAGATGGCGGGACTCCGGCGAGAAGATCATACGTTTTCATCCACCAGCCGAGCCATGTTTCCAGCTGTGGCTGCCGTCCGAATTTGTTTACAAGGTAGCAGTAGTTGTCCAGCACGGAACGATCGCAGACAACGTGCGGCGCGCTTCGCGCGGCATCCAGCTCTGCGGCAATCTGCGCGTGGAGAATCCAGAGCTGGCCTTCGAGCGTCGTCGCGGCGTTCACCGGAAATGGCGAGCGCCGGGCGACTTCCGCAACGAGCTCTACGTTCTCGCCAGCCTTCTTCAGCAGCGAGCAAATCTCGTACGCGAGTGTGGTCTTCCCTACGCCGTGCGTTCCAATCAAAGCCAGCTTCAATCTCGGCAGCCCCCTGCCACCTCGTTTCTTCTAGCACATCTTACACATGCGGCACAATGAAGCCTGCCGTGGAAATGTAAGCGTCCGGCGAACTTTCGCTGTTGTGAAACAATTGTCTTCGTGCGTCACGTTTTCTACAATCGATCCTCCAAAAGGATTGGAATATTTCAAGGAGGGGTCTTGCGTGCCGTTTTGCAGCGTGTGACGAAGGCTCGCGTTCTGGTCGATGGCCAATCCGCCGGCGAAATTGGCGCGGGTCTTGTCGTGTTGCTCGCTGTGGGACGCGAAGACAACGCCGCGACGGCAACTGCAATGGCCGAGAAAATTGTGAATCTGCGGATCTTCAACGATGAGCAGGGGAAAATGAATCGCTCGCTGCTCGACACGCGCGGCGCGCTTCTGGCCGTCTCGCAATTCACTCTATATGGCGATACGCGCGGCGGCCGTCGCCCGAGCTTCATTCAGGCCGCTCCACCGGAACTCGGCAAATCACTCTACGAAGAATTTGTGCGGGCGGTCACTGCGCTCGGGGTGCCAACCGCAACAGGAATTTTTCAAACTCACATGTCGGTCGAGCTGACGAATGATGGCCCCGTGACCATCCTCGTCGATTCTGATAAGATTTTTTGAACTTGCAAGAAGGTCGTTGATGAAAAACACCGCGCATCCTTTTGATATCAAAGTCCGCGTCGCGGCAGTGAGAGACGCATCCGGCTTGGCTGTCCTTGCTGGCCAGCTCGGCCATCCCTCCACGCGCGAGCAGGTCGAAGCGCGCCTGCGGAAGATGGCGGGCAATCCGGAGCACATTGTTTTCGTGGCCGAGCGCCCCGACGGCAGACTCGCCGGCTACGCCGATTTGTTCCTCTTTCACACCGTCGGTGCGGATGTCCGCGTCGAAGTCGGAGGCCTCGTGGTCGACGAAGCGTCGCGCTCGCGCGGTGTCGGCGCCATACTCATGGCTCGCGCCGAGGAATGGGCGCGTGACATGGGCTGCTCGGCCGTCAGCCTGAGGTCGAACGTGATTCGCGAAGCCGCACACCGTTTCTATGAGAAGCTAGGCTACGGCATCATCAAGACTCAAAAATCCTTCCGCAAGAGTCTCTAGGTTTTTGTCAGCGCCTTGAAGCCCCGCTCTTCCCGCCTGTTGAATCCTTGAACACATTCGCCCAAGCGTCCGCAGGTCTTGCTCTTCGAGTTTGCATCGTCTTACGATATAATTTCCCTGGCCTTGAAAACGCGCGCAAACAAAGAGTTCAATTACAGAGCGCTCGCTGAATTTCGTTACGAAATTCGGCGCTTTCAGAATTTGAGCGAGCAAGCTGCCCGCGCTGCGGGCGTTGAGCCGCAGCAGTATCAGGCTCT
>JASHRL010000381.1 GCA_030037355.1 Candidatus Acidiferrales bacterium
CGTCTGGGTGATGCGCGTCAAACAGCCGGATGCGCCTCGTCCCTTCCGTGCTCCTTGGGTTCCTGTTGTGCCCATCCTTGGCATGGTCATTTCTCTCTCGTTGATGCTTTCGCTCGACGCGCCCGCTTGGATTGGCTTCTTAAGCTGGCTGATCTTCGGTCTCATCATTTACTTTACCTACAGCAGAAAGCACAGCATGGTGCGGTTGAGCCTTTCCGAGGGCTCATCGACGGACGCGAAATAGCAAGCAGCGGCAGGGGTCGGACTGATACTCAAGCTGATACTCTTCTCGACTTCAACCAGGCCTGCGTGGTCGACCTGTAGGCAGTGTGTCAGTTGGACTTTCGCCTCCTCGTGGGGCAATCAAGAAAGTTCGAACTGACCCATTGTCACGCTGTACGATGGCTATTCTTTCCCAGGCAAATATTCTAAATTAGGGGATGCGGCGGCTCAGCCATGAGGCTAAGTGCCTGTGGCAGAAGTCGCGCTGAGGACGTTCGTGTTTTCACTCCACCGTGTACACGCATTTTGGAGAACCACTACGCCGACGGATCGAACGGCGGCAGCCGTAGCGATTTTCTGTGTACTCGCGTGGACCACGCAACTGGGGACTTATGTTTCCAAACTCGGCGCATGGCTTGTTGTCCTGTTTATCGTGGCTGCTGGTTACCTCGTGGTGCGATTTGCGCGCTGGGCGCGAAGGCGACTTCTATGGGGCCTGCGAAATCGGCTGATTGTGGCTTACGTTTTCATCGCTGTTGTTCCGGTTGTACTTCTGATTGCGATGGTCGCGCTCTCCGCGTACTTGATGTACTTCCAATTTGGCGCGCACCTTCTGCAGGACGACTTGAACGACAGAATCACCGAGGTCGCTGGGATTGCGGGAACGATTGAGAGCGCGCTAGAGAGCAGTCATGCGCGAGGCGCGTTCAAGGAGCCGAAGTCCATCGTGCAGGGTCCCGGCATTTCGGCAATGCTGGAACACGCACGAAAGGAGCTTCCCGGATTAGACGTCCACCTTCCCGCTGCGGCAGCAGCGATTGGATCGAACGAGCGGCCTGTACGCAACTTCTCCGGGCTGGTGCAATCCGGTGGCAGCCTCTGGATTGAAGCGGTTGTTTCCGGCACACGCGACTCATCAGAAGGCGAACTCTATGTGCGCGTGCCGGTGACTTCGGCTCTGTTGCAAGGGCTTGCGCCGGATCTCGGCCCTGTCCAGCTCACGACATTCCGGCCGGCGACGAATTCCGATCGCGCTGGCGACGTCCTAAGTTTGAACGGGCGGAGAATGGTTCGGTCTGGCCAGGCAGTGAGCCTGCGCGCGCTCCAACCCAGACGCGGCTGGTATGACATCGAAATATCCGGAGGTTCGACACTGGACGCCGTTTTGTTAAATGAGAATGGCACGACGACCGACACAATGCCTGTGATTGCGGGTTTTTCGCTGCGGCCATCGCAAGTAAATCACCGGCTGTTTGCTTCGCTCGGTTTGCTAGGCGATCCCCTTGTTGTCATCTTACTTCTGATTGGATTCTTTTTCCTCGCGCTCGAAGTGGCGGCGCTGATCACCGGCATTGTTTTGACGCGCACGATCACTGCGGCCGTCGATGATCTCTACGAAGCGACGCGGCACGTCCGTCAGGGAGATTTTCGGCACAGAATTCACGTGCGTCAACGCGATCAGTTGGGGGCGCTTGCAGAATCGTTCAACGCCATGACCGGTTCGCTTGCCGAGCTTATCGAAGGTCAGCGGCAGCGGCAAAAACTGGAAAACGAATTGACCATCGCGCGCGAAGTGCAGGGGCAGCTTTTTCCACATGAGCTGCCGCAGATGCCAGGTCTCGAACTGGCGGCGATCTGTAGGGCTGCGCGTGTCGTTTCAGGTGACTATTACGATTTCGTGAAATTAGGCTCATCAAAACTCGGATTGGCGATCGCAGACATCAGTGGGAAGGGAATTTCTGCGGCCTTGTTGATGGCTAGTTTGCAAGCGGCGTTGCGCGGACAGGCCATCTCGAACGGGCACCGCACCACCGCGCAGGTCGTAGAGGTTTTAAATCGCCACCTTTTTTTCAATACTTCGGATGACCGTTATGCGACGCTGTTTTACGCTGAGTACGATGCGACTTCGCGATCCTTTTCGTATACAAATGCGGGGCACTGTGCGCCTTTTTTGGTCACGGACGGCAAAGTGAAACGGCTGGACGAGGGCGGCACGGTCGTGGGCCTTTTCGATCACGCCGACTATAGGCAAGTGAGTGTGCCGACAGAGCATGGCGCGCTATTCGTTGGCTTCAGTGACGGTTTGCTCGAGCCGGAAAATGTCTACGGAGAAGAGTTCGGCGGAGCGCGGCTAGCGAATGAAGTTCTGCGGTTGC
The DNA here is from genome assembly GCA_030037355.1 of Candidatus Acidiferrales bacterium. GTDB lineage: Bacteria > Acidobacteriota > Terriglobia > Acidiferrales > UBA7541 > DAHUXN01. The sequence continues at coordinate 2,379 of JASHRL010000381.1, forward strand.
GCGATGCCCCAGTGAAGGAAGTGGCCGAAGGGTTGCTGTCGACGGTCGAGCAATGGGCAGGCACACAGGAGCAGGCCGACGACATGACGGTGATCGTGGCGCGGTTTCGATAGGCGCTGAAAGCAGTCTTGCGGGAAATTGCGCTGCGGGAAGGCTTGGCAAGAAACGCGGATTTCGGTACCGTGTTTGGGTTCAGGGATCGCGCGGAGGGGTGACGGGGTGAGCTTGCGGCAGCGAGTGGCGCTTGTGACCGGCGGAAGCCGAGGCATCGGTAAAGGGATAGCTCTGGGATTGGGACGCGCGGGCGCGCGCGTGGCCATTTCCTACCGCGCCAACAAGGCTGCAGCGCAGAATGCGCTTCGCCAGTTGCAGAGCCTGGGGTGCGATTGCTTTGCGGTGGAAGCAGACGTCACGGATTCGGCTAGGGTGGAGTCGCTCGTGCAATCGGTATTGGAGCATTACGGGCGGCTCGATGTGCTGGTCAACAATGTGGGGATTTTCAATTGGGGTACCGTGGCGGAAACGACGATCGAAGAGTGGAAGCGCGTGCTGGATTCGAATCTGCTGAGTGTTTTTTATATGAGCAAGGCTGCGCTGCCGGCGATGCGACGCCAAAGATGGGGCCGCATCATCAATTTGGGAGCGGTTGGCGCGGAGCGGGCGTTTGGACAAGCGACGATTTCTGCGTATGCCGCGGCCAAGGCGGGGATGGTGGCTTTTTCACGCTCTCTTGCGGTCGAGGAAGCCAAGAATGGCATTACGGTGAATGTTGTGAATCCTCCAAATATCGATGACAAAGAGCTTTCGCTCGAAGAAGCTCGCCGAATGCACGACGCGCGATTTCCCGTCGGCCGGCCGCCTTCTGCCGATGATATTGCTTCCGCAGTAGCATTTCTCGCCGACGAATCAGCCGATTACATCACGGGCCAGACCCTCAGTGTTTCCGGCGGCTGGATGCTGTAAGGACCGTTCCCCGATCCATGGTTTCCGATTTCCTTGCGGCACGATAAACTGGAACACGAGCGGGAGAATGTCCGCTCCGTTTTGATGATATGAAAATTTTGACCACAACCGAGATGCGCGAAGTTGACCGCCTGACGACCGAACGTCACGGCGTGCCGAGCCTGACGCTCATGGAAAACGCAGGCACAGCCGTTGCGCAATTTATCGCGTCGCATTTCGCGCCGATTGATGGACGCCGCGTCGCCGTATTATGTGGCCGCGGAAATAATGGCGGCGACGGATTTGTTGCCGCGAGAAAGCTGCGGGAGTTCGGCGCAGAGCCGAGTGTCTTTGTGTTCGCCGATCCAGCCGAGATTCGCGGCGATGCGGAAATAAATTTCAAACGACTGGCGAGTGCTTCGATCGAGCCTCGTGTCGTTCGCAGTATTTCCGACTGGGAAGCGGCGCGCAAAACGGCTCTTGATGTTGGACTGGTTGTCGATGCGCTTTTGGGTACGGGTTTGCGCGGCGGCGTAGAAGGATTGCTCGCGCGCGTGATTGAGGACGTCAATGCGCACGGGCCGCGCACGCAAGTGATCGCCGTGGACATCCCTTCGGGAATGTCGGCAGACACGGGAGAGGCGGCCGGAGACGCCATCGCCGCGGATTGCACGGTGACTTTCACCGCGCCGAAGGCAGGGATGCTCAGTGCTGGAGCGCCAGCCCACGTCGGCCAATTAACCGTTGCCGACATTGGTTCACCGCGTGAGCTGGTCGAGGAGGTTGCGAAGACAAGTGTTCGCTGGCTTGAACCCTGGGAATTTCGCTATGTTCCGTTTCAGCGCAAAGCTGACTCGAACAAGGGCCTTTATGGCCACGCGCTGATTGTTGCGGGATCGATTGGCAAAGCCGGTGCGGCAGCTCTGGCGGCGAAGGG
>JASHRL010000044.1 GCA_030037355.1 Candidatus Acidiferrales bacterium
ATGCAATTCGGCGGTCCCTGTACGACAAAGCGGCGATGGTAAAGCAGCAGCGCGCGCAAGCCGGCAAGCTCCTCGCCGCCTCCGGCCCGCCCTGGGCCGCCATGCAGGCAATTGGGCATGACGTTGCCGTGGCCCGTGTGCTGGCCGCCGACATTCGAGTCAATGACCATCACGCGCCCGTGCAGATCGCCGATTCCAAGCACGATCTTTTCCGCGAACCCCAAATCATTTGAAAAAATCGAAGCTACAAGCGAACCTCGTCCGCGCCGTGTGAGTGCAATGAGATCCTCGGGCGAATCGTATGCGATAAGTGTCGCCGCTGGACCAAATACCTCAACGTCATGAACAAATTTTGCTTCGCCTCCGTTTTCGCAGGCGAGCAATGTAGGCTGTACGAACGCGGATTTCTGCGCATCGGCGTCAATTGGTCGAAAATTCTCATCCCCGCCGAATATGACTGAGCATTCCGTCTTCAACTGTCGCAGGCCTTCCTGGCATGATGTTTGCTGAGCCTTATTGACCACAGGCCCAACTCTCACATCTGCATTTCGCGGATTTCCCACTTTTAGCGAGCTCAAGCGACTGGAGATCGCTTCGCCGAGCGCTTTCATATTTTGGCGCGCAACGAATACGCGGCGAATCGCCGTGCATTTCTGGCCAGCCTTCAGAGTCATTTCGCGCACGACTTCTTTCACCAGCAAATCGTATAAATCGCTTCCGGGCGCGACATCGGCTCCAAGGATCGCCGAATTGATGCTGTCGGCTTCGATATTCACGCGTACCGAGTGCCTCAGAACGCTCGCGTGCGAGCGGATTTTGGCAGCTGTTTCCGCCGAGCCAGTGAAAGAGACAACGTCTCCCTCGGTGACGTGATCCAGCAGGTCGCGCGCAGAACCACAAACAATCGAAATGGCCCCCGGCGGCAAAAAGTTCGCTTTCGTGATGTCTTCTACCATGCGGTGCGTCAGCCAGGCCGTAGGCGAAGCCGGTTTGACCACAATCGGTACACCGGAGAGAAGCGCCGGTGCTGCTTTTTCACAAAGTCCCCACGCCGGAAAATTGAACGCATTAATGAAAATCGCCACGCCTTTCAGAGGAGTGAGGAAATGCTGCGCCGAAAACGCACCGGTCTTTGAGAGCGGAATCCCAACGCCCTCCGCCAGGATTTTCCCTTCCGCCAATGCGCGCCCGGCTTTCGCGTAATACTTCACCGTGTAAATCGCGCCGTCCACGTCAAATGAAGCGTCCGCCTGCGTCGTGCCCGAATTCAGGAGCGAAATGCGAAAATATTCGTCGCGGTTCGCCGTCAGCACATCGGCAATCTTGGCGAGCATGTCAGCGCGCTCGCGATAGGAGAATTCCTGCAATCCAGAGCCGCCACGTGAACGGGCAAATTCGAGAGCGGTTTTCAAATCCACGCCCTGCGAGGAAATCCGCGCCAGTTCGTCTCCGGTCACAGGATCGATCAGTGCTTCCCCAACCCCTGTGCCTTCCTTCCATTCACCGCATACATAGTTTGGCAGCTTCACGCGCGTATCCTCCGTTGATCATGGCCATGAATACATTGGGATTTTGAAACAGGTCCCGATTGTCTGCAAGATTCGGCATAATACTGCATCCTACGGCTGTTCAAATCCATAACTTTCTACATAACACTCATTCTATTGCTTGTCTATTCCCGCAGACATGCGCTATACTGCATGTCGATGGCTATGCCTGCATCCGGCGAAATCAACATCTCCCCCCTCCATCGAGTCGACCTGGCTCCTGAAAGCGACTTCCTGCTTTCGCTTGGCAAACGCGTGCGCCAACTTCGCAACCGTCGCGGCATGACCCGCAAGATGATGGCACAAGAAGCGGACGTATCCGAGCGGCATCTCGCACAGCTCGAAGTGGGGGAAGGAAACGTCTCGATTGTGCTGTTGCGCCGAATCACGGCAGCTCTGCATGTTTCTCTAGCCGAACTTTTCGCTCCGGAGTCCGAAGAATCCGTCGAGAAGCGGTTGCTCCTGCGGTTTCTGGAACGGCTTCCCGCCAATCGCCGCGAGGATGCTGTTCTCCGGCTAATGCGCGATTTCGGCGGCGAAGAGAAAGCCCGCCGAAACCGAGTCGCTTTGATCGGCCTGCGGGGCGCGGGCAAATCGACGCTCGGCGCAAGGCTGAGCAAAGAAATGAAGATCCCTTTCATTGAACTGGATGCGGAAATCGAGAAAGAAGCCGGAATGCCTCTTGCGGAGATTTTTTCTTTTTATGGACAGTCCGGTTATCGCGAAATCGAGAAGCGCACCTTGAAGCGTGTCCTCAATGAATTTCCGCAAGTGATCCTTTCCGTTGGCGGCGGCGTGGTCTCGGAAAAAGAAACCTACGATTTTCTGATGTCCAACTGCTACACCATCTGGATCAAAGCTCAGCCGGAAGAGCACATGGCACGCGTGATCGCGCAGGGCGATTTTCGCGCCATGGCCGGGAACGACCAAGCGATGGAAGATCTGCGCCGAATCCTCGATTCGCGCGAGCCGCTCTACCGGCAAGCGGACATGTGTCTCGATACGTCTGGCAGCTCCATCGAAGAAAGTTTCGCCAAATTGAAGGCCGCCTGGCAGGCCAATCAGGAGTAGGAGGAACTCGTGGACGCAGTCGCAAGCCAACAGCCTCTGTCCGTCATAGATTCGCCGGACTACCAGACCGATCCCTCGCGTTACAGGCACTGGAAACTTTCATTCGATGGTCCGATCGCTACACTGACTATGGACGTCGCCGAGGATGGCGGAATTCGTCCTGGCTATAAACTCAAGCTCAATTCCTATGATCTTGGCGTCGACATCGAGCTGCACGACGCATTGCAGCGAATCCGATTTGAGCATCCCGAAGTTCGGTCGGTGATTATCAGCAGCGCGAAGAATCGTGTTTTCTGCTCGGGCGCCAACATATATATGCTCGGCCTCTCTTCGCATGCCTGGAAGGTCAACTTCTGCAAATTCACTAACGAAACGCGAAATGGAATTGAAGACTCGAGCGCGCATTCCGGTCTGAAATTCATTGCTGCCTGCAACGGAACGACGGCTGGCGGCGGGTATGAATTAGCGCTCGCATGCGATGAAATCATTCTGATCGACGACCGATCTTCAGCAGTCAGCTTGCCGGAACTTCCGCTGCTGGGTGTTCTGCCAGGCACGGGCGGTCTCACGCGGGTCACGGATAAACGCCATGTTCGCAGAGATCACGCCGATATGTTCTGCACCAATCCAGACGGTGTGCGCGGGCAAAGAGCAAAAGACTGGCGGCTGGTCGATGATGTCGTCAAACCACAGCAATTTGCCGACCATGTGAAGCAACGCGCGCACGAACTTGCGAAGCAAAGCGATCGTCCCGCAGACGCTAGGGGAATTTCACTCACTCCACTGAAGCGCACTGCAGATGAAGCTGGCCTGCATTATAAATATGTCGATGCGCAATTGGATCGGCAGGCCCGAACCGTAACATTAATCGTCCGCGCGCCTAAATCTGTCGTCGAATACACGGTCGAAACGGCCTTCGCGGCTGGTGTCTCATGGTGGCCTCTTCAAATGGCTCGCGAATTGGACGACGCCATTCTGACCCTCCGTACAAGCGAACTGGGGCTGGGCCTCTGGATCCTCAAGACCGCTGGGAATCCAGATTCTGTGCTGGTGATGGATAAATTCATCTTGAGCCATCAGTCCAATTGGTTTGTCCGCGAAGTTCTGGGCATGCTTCGTCGAACCTTTGCGCGACTCGACGTGACTTCTCGCTCCATGTTCGCAATCGTTGAGCCCGGGTCTTGCTTTGCAGGTACGCTATTGGAATTGGCTCTCGCGGCCGATCGTGTCTATATGCATGACGCCGAAGAAGCTTCGAGCCCTTCTTTTGTGATGCTTTCAGAGATGAACTTCGGCGCTCTGCCCATGGTCAATCACCTTTCTCGCCTGGCTTCGCGTTTTTACCGAGATGCCGCGCAACTAGACCCGCTGCGCGCGCGAATTGGCGTCAAGCTTTCCGCTCGCGATGCCCTCGAGGCCGGATTGGCGACCGCGGCGCCGGACGATCTCGATTGGGAAGACGAGATTCGGCAGGCCATTGAGCTGCGAACCGCGCAATCGCCTGACGCTTTGACCGGCCTCGAAGCGAATCTGCGTTTCGGCGGGGCCGAAACGCTCGAGACGAGAATCTTTGGCCGGCTTTCAGCGTGGCAAAACTGGATTTTCATTCGCCCCAATGCTGTCGGCGCCAATGGAGCCTTGAAAGTTTACGGAACGGGCGCGCCGGTGAAGTTCAATTGGGAGCGCGTCTAGAAAATTGTCGAAGGCGGAGAGATTCCTGAGGAGATCGCCATGATCAATTACACGGAAAAAATTCCAAATAATGTCGACCTGGGCCGCGACCGTGTCCTCCAGCGCGCTCTGGAGCACTGGCAGCCCGCGTACCTGGGCTGGTGGTACGACATGGGCCCCAACGAAACCCACAACTATCACGTCTACTTGCGCACGGCCGTTAGCGTCGAGCCCGATGGCTGGGCGCGATTCGGTTACGTGCAGATGCCGGAATATCGCTGGGGCATCTTCCTCCAGCCGCGCGACGAAAAGCGCCAGGTGAATTTCGGCACGCATAAAGGCGAACCGGCGTGGCAAGAAGTGCCCGGCGAATACCGCTCCACGCTTCGCCGCGTGATTGTTACGCAAGGCGATACCGAGCCGGCATCCGTGGAACAGCAGCGGATGCTTGGCGCGTCATGCCCTTCCATGTACGACTTGCGGAACATTTTCCAGGTCAACGTGGAAGAAGGCCGCCACCTGTGGGCCATGGTCTACCTGCTGCATCGTTACTTCGGGCGCGATGGTCGCGAGGAAGCTGAAGCGCTTCTCGAGCGCCGTTCCGGCGATGCGGATAATCCACGCATCCTTGGCGCATTCAACGAGCCGACTCCGGACTGGCTCTCCTTCTATATGTTCACTTTCTTTACCGACCGCGACGGCAAATTCCAGCTTTGCGCACTGGCTGAATCCGGTTTTGATCCGCTGGCGCGCACATGCCGCTTCATGCTCACCGAAGAGGCGCATCACATGTTTGTCGGCGAGACTGGCGTCAGCCGCATCATCCAGCGGACTTGTGAAGTGATGAAGGAAAACAAGGTTGACGATCCGTCGGACGTTCGCGCGCTCGGCGTCATCGATTTGCCCACGATTCAGAAGTACATCAATTTTCACTACAGCGTGACGCTGGATCTCTATGGCTCTGATGTTTCCTCCAACGCCGCCAATTACTACACGAGCGGCCTCAAGGGTCGCTTCGAGGAAACGAAAATCGACGACGATCATTTGCTCATCGACGCGCAGTATCCGGTTTCCGAAGTTATCGGCGACAAGATCGTTGCGAAGAACGTTCCGGCGCTGACGGCGCTCAACGAGCGCTTACGCGACGACTACATCAAGGAAATCGAAGCAGGTCTTGGCCGCTGGCAGCGCGTCATCGACAAGGTCGGAATCCCCTATCGGCTGACCTTGCCGCACAAGGCGTTCCATCGCGCGATCGGCAATTTCGCAGGCCGCTGGATCAGCACGAGCGGAGAAGTCTTAACAGAGGAAGTTTGGAAGAAACGAGAGTCCGAATGGCTGCCCAGCGACTCCGACCGAGCGTATGTGCAATCGCTGATGGCTGGTCGTGTCGTCGAGCCCGGTAAGTTTGCGAACTGGATTTCTCCGCCCTTGCGAGGAATTAACCATCAGGCATTGAATTTCGAATACGTGCGCTTCAACTGATTGTTCCTTCTTCGGTAATGGAATGAACGGTTGTTCAGTAACTGAACAGACGTTCAGAATCAATTGACAGACCTGGAACGGCCATGCTATTCCTGTCTTTGGCGGCCGTTGCTTTGACCGCCAAAGAGGCCGTCCTTGCGCACTCATCCAAACAAGCGGCGTACCGACCGCGTGCATAGGCGATACGTGGCGCGGCGTCTGGAGATTCTCCGAGCCGCTGGAAAACAGTTTCGCGTTCGCGGCTTTGCGGAAGCTGGCATGCGCGACATCGCTGCTGCCGCGGATCTCTCGCCAGCAAACCTCTACAACTATTTCCGCGGCAAGCAGGAAATTCTTTTCTTCTGCCAGGACAACTCCCTCGATCGCATGATGGCTGCACTCGAAAGAGCGCGCCGCTTGCGTGGCACATTCGCCGAGCGGCTTCGTTTCGTCATCGTCTCTCATCTGCGGTGTTTGCTCGAGGAAGTAGGAGGTTCCGCGGCGCATCTTTTGACGAGCGCCTTGCCTGCTCATTTGCAGCGATCTCTCGTGGCGAAACGCGACCGCTATGAGGGAGGCGTGCGACAATTGATTTCCGCGGGCGTCCGTTCGGGAGAATTCGTCTGCAGCGATCCTGCTCTCGCCGCGCGCGCCATGCTCGGGGCTATGAACTGGAGCGTGCGGTGGTTCAATCCCGAAGGCCCGATGTCTGCCACGGAAATTGCTGAAGGTCTTGCTGATTATTTGATTCGAGGCTTGCTCGTCAAGTCAGAAATGTATCCCGCTGCGCTTCCGTTCCCGAAAATTCGAAGTTTTGCCCATGATCGCGCTTCGCGCGCAGAACTACGTCGCCCATCGGCTGGCTCGATTGCTGAGGGGAGATAACCTGTGGCCGCTCTGCCAGTCGAATCGCAGAAGACAGCGCGCATTAGTCTGACGCTCAATGGTGAAGCGGTTGACGTATATTTTGCTCCTTACAAAACCTTGCTCGAAGTTCTTCGCGAAGATCTCGGGCACACCGGCACCAAGCATGGCTGTGAACTCGGCGAATGCGGCGCCTGCGCTGTTCTTCTCGACGGGAAGCCTGTGCTCTCCTGCCTGCAACTCGCGTTGGAGTGCGATGGAAGAAGCGTCTTGACTGTGGAAGGTCTGGCTTCTGATGGAGCGCTTCATCCCTTGCAGGATGCGTTCGCCGATCTCGGCGCCGCGCAGTGCGGCTATTGCACGCCCGGAATTCTTGTTACTGCGAAAGCGCTGCTCGATCAGAATGCGAATCCCACGCGCGACCAGATTCGCGAAGCGCTGTCTGGGAATCTTTGCCGCTGTACCGGCTATCTGCAAATTTTCCAAGCTGTCGAGGAGGCGGTTGTGAAGATAGCTGAACAGAAGAAAGTGGCCGCGCAGAAATAATTCGGTGGAAACAGAGTGGCAAGCTTTTTCGGAAAGCAGAGCACATGCCGGATCAAGAAAATTCGCCAGGGCTGCCCGAGAAGAGTCAAGAAGCGAACGGCGAGAAGTTCAGCGTCATCGGCGTTCCCCGGCGCCGCGTCGATGCGCGCGCCAAGGTGACTGGTCAAACTCGCTACGCCGATGACATCGCGCTTCCGCGCATGGCTTATTGCAAGTTACTGCGCTCGCCGCATCCCCATGCGCGCATTCGAAGAATCGACATCTCTCGTGCGCAAGCTCATCCGGGTGTCTATCTGGTCCTCACCGGCAAAGATGTCCCCATCGAATATGGAATCCTGCCAGTCAGTCAGGACGAGCAGGCACTCTGCGTCGGTCACGTCCGCCACGTGGGCGACCCCGTCGCTGCCGTCATTGCCCGCGAAGAACTCATCGCATTTGAAGCCCTCGATTTGATTGACGTCGAATATGAACTTCTGCCGACCATCTCTGATCCAGAAGAAGCTCTCGCCACTCCCGAGCCCCGCATTCACGATTACGGCGATGAAGGCAACATTCACAAGCGCGTCTCGCTCGCATTCGGCGATGTGGAACAAGGCTTCGCGGAAGCCGATGAAGTCTTCGAAGATATTTTTTTCTATCAGGGAAACACTCACCTTCCCATCGAACAGCATGCAGCAATCGCCATCAAAGATCCCGAAGGAAAGCTGACGATTTGGTCCAGCACGCAGACGCCGCATTATCTTCACCGCGCCCTCGCCAAAGTGCTCGAAATGCCTCCGGCCCACATTCGCGTGATCGCC
>JASHRL010000382.1 GCA_030037355.1 Candidatus Acidiferrales bacterium
GGATGCCGACACACCGATCTTCGACATGCCCATCGAGGTCGCCCTTTACGGCGCGAATGGCGAACACAAACAGGTTCAGGTTCGCGACGATTTGCAGCAGCAGGAGTTCGACGTTCCCGTCGATTTTGAACCGCAATGGGTCGACTTCGATCCCGACGATATCATCGACAAAACCATCGAGTTCAACAAGTCAGTCGAGACGCTGGCCGCGGAGGCCGAAAAAGATCCTGCGATGATGAGCCGTCTTTGGGCTGCGCAGCAGCTCGGCAACGAAAAGGGAGCCGATGTGGACGCTAGCGTCGCGGCATTGACGCGCGTGCTCGCCGGCGACAATTTCTACGCCGTTCGCGCCGCTGCCGCTGCCAGTCTCGGAAATCTGCAAACGGATCAGTCGAAGGCGGCGCTCCTCTCTGCGCTGCACCAGCCGGATAGTCGCGCCCGCGCGGCCGTCGTCGCCGCGCTGGGCAATTTCGCTCATGACGATGCGGTTTACGATGCCCTCGTCAGCGAATTGCATAACGACGATAGTTACGCGGCGGAAGCCGCAGCAGCAGAGGCCATCGGCGCATCGGGCAATGCGCAAGCGTTCGAAGTCCTGCAAAGCGAAACTGCCTCGAAGCTGGAAGTTGACGTGATGCAGTCCACTCTTGTCGGACTGGCGAAAACAAACGACCCCCGCGCCATTCCAATCTTGCTCGCGCAAGCGCGCGCGGGCGTAGAAGAGCGCGTTCGCATGACGGCCCTCAACGTTTTGCCGGATTTCAAAGACGCAATCGAACGCGCCCATGCCCAGGAATTGTCCGGCCTCGTCCGTGCCGCGCTGGATGATCCTTACATTCGCGTGCGCATGATCGGCGAGCGCCTTGCCGGAGCGTTTCACTTGACGCGATTCCGAAGCGATATTCAAGCTGACGCCGACGCGCCGCTCATCTTTCAGCGACGACTCGCGCGCGCAGTTCTGGAGCAATTGCAACCATCAGGACAATAAGCAGAGGAATACTTTTGCAAACAAGACGCGAGTCCGATCACGGTTCAACGCAAAAAGAATGTACCGTCAGACGCGCTATGCTAGCCGATAGCGAAAAAATGGCGGACTTTTCCGGACAACTAGGCTATCCATCCGCTCCGGAACAAGTGCGCGCACGTCTCGCGGAAATTCAGAAGTCAGATGACTGCGCCATTTTCGTCGCCGAAGTTCCCGATGGCGAAATCGCCGGATGGATCGGCGTTTATATTTTTCGCAGCGCCGAAATGGACAAGCTCGTGGAAATTAGCGGACTTGTTGTGGGCGACGGCTACCGGTCTCGCGGAATCGGAAGAATTCTTCTCGACGCCGCCGAAGATTGGGCGCGAGACCGCGGCTGCAAAATCATCGCCGTGCATTCGAACATCAAGCGCCAGCGCGCTCACAACTTTTACAAGAAAAATGGCTATGAGTGGTATAAAACCCAGGAATCGTTTCGTAAAACTCTTTGACTTGAGCGTGCAATGCATCGAACCGATTTCTGTCGCGAACTGATGAATCGTAACGAATGCGCTCATCTAACCGCACTGGAAAGTGATTCTGTCTTGAACCTTGAAATTCCGGCGTGCCAGGAACCTCGTTGAGATCGGGCGAGCAGTCCGAACGCTCCGTCTCCGGCGGCAGCCCAGAGAGCCCTGCTGCTTCCCCTCACGCTCTCCGCAAAGAGCTCAATCTTTTCGATGCCATCGCCATCGTCGTCGGCACGACGATCGGCTCCGGAATTTTCCTCATCCCCAGTTCCATCGCTTCCGAACTGAACTCCCTGGGCGTGGTTCTCCTCGTTTGGATTATTGGCGGAATCCTTTCGATTTTTGGTGCATTGTCGCTGGCGGAGCTCGGCTCGATCTATCCCGGAACCGGCGGCCTCTGCACATACTTGCGCCAGGCCTACGGTCCGTTCGTCGCGTTCCTCTACGCCTGGGGCCTGCTTTTCATGATTCACTCCGGCAGCATCGCCGCGCTCGCCGTTGGATTCAGCCTTTATGCCGGTCAAATTTTCACGCTCAGTTTGCTCGATGAAAAGCTGCTCAGCGCTACCTTGATCCTGATTTTCACGATCATCAGTTGCCTTGGAATTCGTGGCGGCAAACTTACGCAAAATCTCATCTTTACCGCAAAAATCGCCGGCCTCGCAGGAATTATTTTGTTGTTGTGCTTCAAGGGCTCGCGGCCCATTCATCTTTTCGGAGGAACGGTGGATCACGGCGTTCCGGCATTTTCCTTCGCGGAGTTTGGCATCGCGCTGGTCGCAGTGCTTTTCGCGTACGAAGGCTGGCACGTCGTTTCGTTTGTCGCAGGCGAAATGAAACGGCCGCAAATCGATTTGCCGCGAGGCCTTTTCTACGGCACGGCGATTATCATGCTGATCTATCTCACGGCGAATATCGGCTACTACCATTTGCTTGCCCCTGCCGAGATTCGCGGCAGCACCGCCGTCGCGGCGTATTCGGTTGGTAAAATCCTCGGGTCCGTCGGCCGAAACGTCATCTCCGTTCTCATCCTCGTCTCCATACTGGGCTCGATAAACGGCATGGTGCTCACCGGCCCGCGCGTTTATTACGCAATGGCTCACGACGCGGCATTTCCACGCATCTTCGGCCGGATCGACGATCGCTATCGCACGCCAATTTTGGCTCTGATTGTGCAAGGAATCTGGTCCGCCGTGCTGGCGCTTTCCGGCACATACGAGCAGCTTTTCACCGACGTGATTTTTGCTGCATGGATCTTTTATGGTCTTGCCGTCGCCGGAGTTTTGGTTATCCGCCGTTCTCGCCCGCAACTCGAGCGGCCATTTCGCGTTCCCGGTTATCCCTGGATTCCACTGCTATTTTCCGCAGCTGCCATTGGAGTCGTGCTAAGCACCATTATCGAACGCCCCATGGGGGCGCTCATCGGAACCGTACTTGTCGCGAGCGGCATCCCCGTCTATTTTTTCGTCGTCAAGCGAGCCGCCGGAAAAACGCAAGAAGGTGAACGTGCCGAAACCTGAAGAAGGAGTTCCTGGAAGCGTGTGAAATTGGGGCTTTGCCCAAAGAAAAAAGCGGCACCTAGATACCAAGAATAATTTAGCGGGCGAATCTATAAGCCGGATTTTGTACGTTTCGCGCTGCTTTCGAATCGCTCCGAAAGCAAACGCAAAACGTGGCGATCATTCCTCTGGGCCTTCGATCACTCGAAAGCTCAATGCGGCCTACCCGAGGGTAAATCCTCTTCGAAGCAGCGAACCGCTTCTCGAGGATGAGGTCCATAAACTGGTTCGCAGTTCTCGGAACCTCATCGGGCCGGGCCAGCCCTTCCCTCCTATTTGGCCTTGCTCCACGCGGGGTTTGCCGTGCCTCCGATGTCGCCACCGGAGCGGTGAGCTCTTACCTCACCATTTCACCCTTGCCTGTGTGGCTGCCTAAGAAGACCAGCGTGAGGTTCTGCCGCACACCGGCCGCCGAGGCTTGATCCTCACCGGCGGTTTCTTTTCTGTGGCACTTTCCGTGGCCGAACCCTTTCGAGTCCTGCCCCCTGGCGTTACCAGGCGCGTCACCCTAACCGTTCCTAAACGGCGGAGTCCGGACTTTCCTCCAACCCAGCCATCTTGCGACGGCTGAACCAGCGATCACCCGACTCGCCCGCTGACCCCATTATATGCGCAAGCCGACAACAGGCACAACGCAAACCGCGTCCGTTCACAAATCGGAAACCAATGCGGCGCGCCGGTCGTCAATCTTGGCGATAAAGCTGCATTCGGTTGCCGCGCAGCGGGGTGAGAAAGAATGAAGCGCAAGCGAGCTTCAGGTTGCGCGGCGACAAGACACATAGGCTCAATGCAGGCTGAATGGAGGAAGATTCATGATGCATGATTTGAAATCCCACGCAAGCCTTCGGTCGGTCGCAGTTTGCACAGGCTTGATTCTCTGTGTAGCTGCGCTCGTAGCGGCTGCCGCAAGCGCTGCTACGAGTTCTCCAAGGACAGCGTTGGCGCATTTGGTCGCGCAAGCGGATGGCCCCTCCGGCTATCACCTCATTAAGACAATTCCAGTTCCGGGCGATACTTTTTGGGACTATTTGAAATATCAACCTTCGATGCATCGGCTGTTCATCACACATGGAGACCACGTCGCGGTCGTTAACGTCGAGACAGGCAAGCTGGTTGCCAGCATCGGCGGAATGCAAGCCATTCACGGTGTCGTGCTTGCACCGGAGTTCAATCGTGGATTCGTGACCGATGGCCGCGCCGCTAAAGTTTGGATTTTCGATTTGAAGACGCTCCAAGTCATCGGCAGCGCGCCAGCGGATCCCGACGCGGACGGCGACGTCTACGATCCATTCTCCAAACGCGTTTTCACCATGAACGGCGATTCCAAATCGTCCACGGTGATCGACGCGAAGACTGGAAAAGTGGTCGGGCACATCGACCTCGGAGGCGAGCCGGAATTCCCCGTCGCGGACGGACAAGGACACGTCTACGCAAACATCGAGAGCACCAGCGAGATCGTCGAGATCGATTCCAACACAATGAAGATCACCAATCGCTGGCCGCTCGCTCCCGGCGAACACCCCAGCGGCTTGGCCATTGACGCGAAGAATCGCCGGCTTTTCTCCGGCTGCCACAATAACCTGATGGTCGTGATGGATGCGGACAACGGAAAAGTCGTCGCATCGCTGCCGATTGGACAAGGTGTGGACGCAACGCGCTTTGATCCGGGAACAGGCTACGCGTTCAGTTCAAACGGCGATGGCACGCTCACCGTGATTCATGAAGATTCGCCGGACGAATTCAGCGTCGTGGAAAACGTGAAAACGGAGCGCGGCGCGCGGACCATGGCGCTCGATCCGACAACCCATGACGTGTTTCTCGTGACTGCGCAGGTGGAGCGGATCCCGAATCCGCCGCCGCACACGCGGCCGTTCAAGATGGTGCCGGGAACATTCCACGTGCTAATATTTGGAAAAGATTAAGACACGTGCGCAAACGGGGCCTTGCATCCGCCAGTTATGCGGATAGGCCCCAGTTTTATGGGGGGCAGCTTGCGTACTCGCGCTCTGCTTTTGAGTTTACCACTTGTCTTTGCGGGTGTATTGCGAGCGAAGAATCATCGGGATGTGCCAGCTCCTCCAAGAGCTGTCACAACGCAACCGGCCATCGCGACAGCTTCATACCACGTGATCAAGGTGATTCCTCTTGCGTCGTCCAAATACTTTGACGATACCCTTACGTTTGAATCATCGACTCGAAGGCTGTTTACTTGCGACGGAAGCAATATTATCGTTGTCAACGCCGACACTGGCCAGTTGATTGGTACCATAGCGAAAGTTGGCCACGTTTCTGATATTGCGTTAGCACCGGACATCAATAGAGGTTTTCTGGCAGCATGGCAGCACCATCAGCTGGTAGTTTTCGACCTGCAAAAACTGACAATCATTTCACAAATCCACACAGGTGAAGAATCGGCCTTCGCTTCCTACAACCCACTAACGAAGCAGGTACTCACTGCCAGTCCTACCAGTAAGAACATGAAGGTGTTCGATGCGATGACTGGCAACATGATTAAGACAGTGGAACTCAAGGAATACGTATACGGCAGCCATGTCGATTCGTCAAATGAGGTGTACTTGGCACTGGATCACAATGCCGCCGTGCGCCCACCCACTGTGGCGTCTCGAATTTCCGCTTGGCCACGTGGGCTTTTCACAGCTGACGAGATCGCAGTCCTCGATGCACGAACATTCGACATGAAACACATCTGGAAAGAACCCTCGTGCAAAGCCATGCAAATTATAGGCATTGACTCAACTCGCCATCAACTTGTCGCAGCCTGTAAGCGGTCAGTCGCCTTCATTGATCCTGACTCGGGAGAGATTATAAAGTCCACGGAGGTCGCTGGTTTACCTCTGACATTCTTCAGATTCAACTCAGACCTTGCTGAGGTGTTCCTTTTTGAGGTCCGCCCGCCAGAGCTCATGGTCTTGCGTGAGAACTCTCGAGGAGAAATGGCCGAAGGAGGTTTCATTCCGGGAGAGGCCCACGCACCTCTCGCATTTGATACTGAGAAGCGGCAATTCTTCATCCTGAAGAGCGAGTTAGTGACACAGGCCTCATGCTCGAAGTTCCCGGAGCAGACCCACAAAAATTGAAAATCCCTGAACCTGTCCCAGGAACATTTCGCATCGTGATTTACGGCGAGAACTAAGGGAATCATCTGAGAAAAATAATCGGATTTGTGCTTTATTTTTTGCCGAGGAGTTTTTCAAAGGCGGCTTCGTCAATGATGGGGACGCCGAGGGATTGAGCCTTGGCCAATTTCGAACCAGGGTCAGCTCCGGCGACGACGTAATCCGTTTTCTTGCTCACGGACGAAATCACTTTGCCTCCGTGCGCCACAACAAGTTCTGTAGCAACTTCGCGCGGATGGCGCTCGAGCGTCCCTGTGAAGACGAAGGACTTCCCCGCCAGGCGATTGCTGACCGGCGCGCGGCGCTCTTCCTTCATGCGCACGCCTCTTTCCCGCAGGCGTTCCATCAATTTGCGATTGGCTTTCTCGGAAAAGAAATCTGCGACAGCGGCAGCAACTTTTGGGCCGACTTCGGGAACTTCGATTAGCTCTTCGACAGTGGCATCGGCGATTTTTTCGAGGGAGTCAAAATGCGAAGAAAGAAGCTGCGCGGTGCGCTCCCCGACAAAGTCGATGCCCAGTGCATAGATCAACCGGGATAGTTCATTTTTCTTGCTGGCGGCGATTTCGTCGAGAAGGTTCTGCGCTGACTTCTCAGCCATACGCTCAAGGCCGGCGACTTTGTCGAGCTTCAAGTCGTACAGGTCAGCAAAGTCCCTGACCAATCCCTTGTCGACAAGCTGGTCGACGATTTTTTCGCCGAGACCATCGATATTCATTGCGTGGCGGCCGGCAAAATGAATCAGAGATTCCTTGCGCCGCGCCGGGCATGCCGGATTCACGCAGCGATAGGCGACTTCACCTTCGACGCGGTGAACACGCGTGCCGCATTCAGGACATTTGTCCGGAACACGCACGCGTTTTTCTTCGCGGCCATGCTTGACGACTTTCAGGACGTGCGGAATCACATCGCCCGCGCGCTCGACGAGAACCCTATCGCCTTCATGGATATTGAGGCGCTCGATTTCATCCATGTTGTGCAGAGTGGAGCGGCTAACGGTGACGCCCCCTATGGGTACGGGTTCAAAAATTGCAACGGGAGTGAGCGTTCCAGTGCGGCCGACATTGAATTCGATGCTCTTGACCAGAGTTTCAGCCTGGCGCGCGGCCCATTTATAAGCAATAGCCCAGCGCGGGGCTTTCGAGGTGTAGCCAAGCTCATTCTGCAAGCTGATTTCGTTCACTTTGATGACGACGCCATCGAC